>NZ_JBFTJF010000014.1:0-199569 GCF_056395305.1 Variovorax sp. 10L426
TACCTTCCCTTCGGGTTGTCGTGCAAAGGGGCCGTCTGCGGCGTTGCCCACGCTTGCAAGGCCAAAGCCTTGCTGCGCGCGGGCGCCTTGCATCCAGCCCCTTTGCACGGCAACGCGATCCCCGGAAGTAGTGTGAACAGGCCCTAGGCCGCCAAGGCCTCGCCTTGCACGGCGAGCAGGCCGGATCGCCCTGGTACGGTGCCCTGTTCCAGACGATGCCGTGGCAGGGTGGCGCTCGCGGACTCGTCGTGCAGGTCGCGCATGGCGACGAGCGAGTGCCCTTGCGCACGCCAGCCCGCGAGCAGGCGCTCGAACACCGGGCGCAGCTTCATGCCTTCGAGTTCGGCATGCAATGTGTAGACCTGGTCTTGCGTGGTGCCCGCGGTCAGGGCGAGCAGATGCTCATGCACGTTGTCGACGGTGATGTCGTCGATGCCGATGAGTTCGTCGAGCGTCGGCAGCGTGGTCGGATACTGCGGTGGGCCGAGCACCTTGCCGTCGTCACCAACAGGTACGAAGGGATGAGTGCCGCGCGAATCCGATGCGAACGCGATGCCCAGTGATGTTTCGGCCTTGGCGGCACCCGGGTTGAATTGCCAGCCCGCGGCGCCGTGCAGCCGCGGCGGCGTGCCGAACACTTCGGCGTGGCGTTCTGTTGCCAGGCGCATCTCGCGCTCGGCCCAGGCGCCGTCGTGTGCCATGAGTTGGTCTTGCCAGCGCACGTGGTCCCAGCAGTGAACCCCGACCTCGAATCCCGCGTCACGAACGGCACGCAACGTAGCGGCTTCGCTGCGGCCGATGTCCGGCCCCGGCAGCAAGACACCATAGAGCAAGGTCTTCAGGCCGTAGTGCTCGAGCACGGATGTGCGCGAGACCTTGCTGAGAAATCCCGGGCGCAGCACGCGCAGGATGGCGCGGCCGGTGTGATCCGGTCCGAGGCTGAAGAGAAAGCTCGCGCCGGCACCCGCATCGGTCAACACCTTGACCAGCGGCGGAACGCCTTCGCGCGTGCCCCGCAGGGTGTCGACGTCGATCTTGAGTGCGATGCGCGCCATCGCGCTCAGGCTTCCAGATCGGCGGCGGCGGCAGCGGCGTGGTCGCTGTAGTACGCGAACAGCGCGCGTAGCGCGTCTTCCATGCCCACGGTGGGCTTCCAGTCGAGGTCGGAGATGGTCCGGCGGATGTCGGGCACGCGCTGCAGGACGTCCTGGTAGCCGCTTCCGTAGTAGTCATCCGCGGCGACGTCGATCAGCTTGACCTTCGCCGCGGCGTCCCGGTATTCGGGCAAGGTGGCCGCCAGGCTCAGCATCATGTTGGCGAGCGCGCGGATGGAATGGTTGTTGGCCGGATTGCCGATGTTGTAGATCTTGCTGTCGGCGACGCCGTCCTTGTTGGCGATAATCTTCACAAGCGCCGAGATGCCGTCGTCCACGTAGGTGAAGGCGCGCTGCTGGCTGCCACCGTCGACCAGCCGGATCGGCTCGCCGCGAACGATGTGGCCGAGGAACTGGGTGATGACGCGGCTCGAACCTTCCTTCGGTGCATGGAGGCTGTCCAGCCCGGGGCCGATCCAGTTGAAGGGGCGGAAGAGGGTGTAGCGCAGGCCTTGCTCCTGGCCGTAGGCATGGATCACGCGATCCATCAGCTGCTTGGCGCAGGCGTAGATCCAGCGCGGCTTGTTGATCGGGCCGTACACCAGGTTCGACGCTTCGGGATCGAAGGCCGCATCGGTCGACATGCCGTAGACCTCGCTGGTCGACGGGAAGACCACGCGCTTTCCGTAGCGCACGCACTGCCGGATGATGGGCAGATTGGCCTCGAAGTCGAGCTCGAACACGCGCAGCGGCTCGCGCACATAGGTGGCCGGCGTGGCGATCGCCACCAGCGGCAGCACCACGTCGCATTTCTTCACGTGGTATTCGATCCACTCCTTGTTGATGGTGATGTCACCCTCGAAGAAGTGGAAGCGCGGGTTGTCGAGCCAGGGTTCGACGCGGTCCGACATCATGTCCATGCCGTGGACTTCCCAGTCGGTGGTCTCCATGATGTGACGCGTCAGGTGGTGACCGATGAAGCCGTTGACGCCGAGGATCAGGACTTTGAGCATGTGAATCTGCTTTTCTTGAAGGTAATGGGGGGCTTCTCAGGCGTCGGCTTCGAGCCAGCGGGCGGAGAAGAGCGTTTCGAAATCGTGGGCGTTGAACGGCTTGGCATCGCCTTCGCGGCGGGCCGACAGGACGCGCAGGGTACTCCCGTCGGCCGCAGTCAGCCACAGCGACCGGTCGTCGGTCCACAGGCGCAGGCCGCGACCGGGCGTTTCAGCGGGCGCGGCCGCATGCAGCGTGCGTTCGATGAGGATGCGCTGGCCCTTGAAGGTCAGGAATGCGCACGGATAGGGCGGCGCGAGTGCGCGCACGAGGTCATGGGCCTGCCGGGCGCTCGCATCGTTGGGAATGCGCCCGTCTTCCGGACGACGCCCTCCGAAGTAGCCGCCCTGCGAGAGATCCTGCGGGCGCTCCACGGCCGTGCCGTCGAGCAGCCCCGGCAGGCATCGCGCCAGGACGATCTCGGCCGCGAGCGTCACCTTGCCGAACACGTCGCGGGCCGTGTCGTTGGAAAGAATGGGCACGGCGAACTGGTCGACGATGGCGCCGTTGTCCGGCTTTTCGTTCATGCGATGCAGGGTCGCGCCCGTCTCGCGCTCACCGTGGAGGACGGCCCAGTTCACGGGCGCGCGGCCCCGGTATTGCGGCAGCAACGAGCCGTGCATGTTGAAGGCGCCGCGGCGCGGCATGTCGAGCCACTCGCGCTTCAGCATCTGCCGGTAGTAGAAGGAGAACAGGAAATCGGGATCAAACGCTCGCGCGATTTCAAGCAGCGCCGGGTCGTGCGGATTCTCAGGCGTGACGCATCGCAGGCCCTGTTCCGCCGCCACGGACGCCACGCTGCCGAACCAGATCGTTTCGTTCGGCGAGTCGGTATGCGTCACGACCAGTCCGACGTCGACGCCCGCGTCGAGCAAGACTTGCAGGCAGCGCACGCCGACATCGTGATAGGCGAAAACGATCGCGCGCGGCGCGCGTCCGGCGGCGCTCATTCCCTGCGCTCCAGGATGGCGCTGACCAGGTAGCGCGGCCGTGCCCGGACTTCCTGGTAGATGCGGCCGATGTACTCGCCGAGCAGTCCGATGCCGAAGAGGGCCAGGCCGATCAGCAGGAACACCAGCGCGAACAGCGTGAACACACCGCCCACTTCAGGACCGAGGATGAGGCGCCGGCCCGCCAGGATCACGAACAGCAGTCCCGACAGCAGCGAAACGACGAGCCCCAGCATCGAGAAGGCCTGCAGCGGCACCAGCGAAAAGCCGGTGACGAGATCGAAGTTCAGGCGGATCAGGCTGTACAGCGAATATTTGGATTCGCCGGCATGCCGCGCCTCGTGGCCGATCAACACTTCGGTCGGATGCTTGGCGAACTGATAGGCCAGCGCCGGGATGAAAGTGTTCATCTCGTTGCACTGGTTGATGAGCTGAATGACGTCGCGGCTGTACGACCGCATCATCGAACCCTGATCGGTCATCGCGATGCCGGTGAGCCGGTGCCGAAGCCCGTTCATCGCGCGCGAGGCCCAACGGCGCCAGGCGACGTCCTGGCGATCACGCCGGATCGAACCGACGTAGTCGGAGCCTTCGTCCATCGCTTCGAGGAGCAGGCGAATGTCCTCCGGCGGGTTCTGCAGGTCGGCATCGAGCGTGACGACGCGATCGCCGCGGCAATGTTCGAAGCCCGCGAGGATCGCCCGGTGCTGACCGAAATTGCCGTTGAGCAGGATCACGCGCGTGACGTCCGGCCGACTTTCGAATTGCGCCGCCAGCAACGAGGCCGAGCGGTCGCGGCTGCCGTCGTCGATGAAGACGATCTCGTACGCGAGCGCCAGTGCGTCGAGCGCGGGATAGAGCCGCTCGAACAGGGCGGCCAGCCCCGCCTCCTCGTTGTAGACCGGGATCACGACGCTCAGCGTCGGCCGGTCCGCCAGGAACGGTGGTTGCGTGATCGCCGAAGTAGCGGTGTCGTTCATCTGCATGTCAGTTTCCCGCCGCGCTTCGAGCGACCCACGACCCTTGGAACCGGCACAGCCGAGGCCAGAAACCCCGCGGAACCGGCTTGGCCGGGCCGCTGGGGTTGCCCCCGGAGAGGGGGTGTCCGAGCCACACGAAGTGGGCGAGGCTGGGGGTGAGCTTCATTTTCAGCGCAGCTCGGCCGTCACGGTGGCGACTGCGGCACAGACGCGGTCCACGTCGGCGTCGGTCATGGCCGGGAACAAGGGGAGCGTGAGCGTCCGCGCGCCGATGTCTTCGGCGACCGGGAAATCGCCCGGGGCGCAACCGCGCTTGCGGAACATCGAGAAGAGGTGCATGGCGGGGTAGTGCACGCCGACACCGATGCCTTGCGCCCGCATCGCCGCGATGAAGTCACCACGGCGCGGCGCGAGTTCGCGCGGAAGCAGGGGCTGGAACATGTGCCAGTTGCCTTGCCGCGTCAGGTCGGCGGGAGGCAGTTCGAATCCGAGCGTGGTGTCCCATTGCGCGAGATAGCGCTCGGCCAGTTGTCGCCGGCGGATGTTGAAGTCGTCGACCTGCCGGAGTTGTCCCAGCCCGATGGCGGCTGCCACGTCGGTGAGGTTGGCCTTGCTGCCCCACTCCTCGACTTCCATGCCACCGTCCGGAAGACGGGTCACGCCCTGGAGGCGGAGCTTTTCGAAACGCCGCGCTTCATCCTCGTTGTTGAGGACCAGGCAGCCGCCTTCGGAGGTCGTGAAGTTCTTGTTGGCGTGGAAACTGAACGACACCAGGTCGCCGAAGCTGCCGATCTCGCGGTCGCCCCAATGGGAACCGAAGGATTGCGCCGCGTCTTCGACCACGCGCAGGTTGTGCTTCATAGCCACTGCATTGAGCCGGTCACGATCCACCGGCAGACCGGCGAGGTCGACCGGCAGCAGGGCGCGGGTGCGCGGCGTGATGGCGCGTTCCATCAGGTCGAGATCGATGTTGCGGGTCTTCGCATCGGCATCCACGAACACGGGCGTTGCGCCCACTGCGAGCACTACATTGGCAGTGGCCACCCAGCTCAGCGGCGTGGTGATGACCTCGTCGCCCGGGCCGATGCCACACAGCCGCAGGCCGAGTTCCAAAGAGGCGGTGGCCGAGCTCACCAGCCGTACGGGCCGGCCGCCCAGGCGTTGCGACAGGGCCGCTTCGAGCGCCTGGCATTTGGGGCCGGTCGTGATCCAGCCCGAGCGCAGCACGTCGCCGACTTCGGCGATCGTGCGTTCGTCGATGGACGGGCGAGTGAAAGGAAGAAACGGTAGTGAACTCATGCGGTACTCCCGCTGCGGGCTACCAGGATCACGCCGACGATGATCACACCGATGCCCAACCAGCGCTGCAGATTGACGTCTTCGCCGAATAGCCACCAGGCAAGCATGGCATTGACGACGTAGCCGATGGAGAGCATAGGGTACGCGATGCTCACTTCAACGCGCGACAGCGCGATGATCCAGACCACCACGCTGATGGCGTAACAGGCCAGTCCGCCGAGGATGCCGGGGTGATGGGCGAGACCGAGGGCCGTCCGGAAGAGGGCGGGCGCACCGGCAGACATGGAGATCTCGCCGGCGCTGTTGGCACCGGCCTTGAGGAGAAGCTGGGCCACGGCGTTGAGCAGCACGCCGCTCAGGACCCACAGGAAATCAAGTGCTTTCATTTATTTCTTGGTGACCACGACGCGTCGCTGGTCTTCGAACACGATTCGCATCGGCAGGCCGCGCTGCTGGAGTTCCGCCCATGTATCCCGCCCCATGTAGGCGGCTGCCTGGGGCAGCGACTGCCAGCGGGCCACGAACTCGTCGAGCGACTTGATCCAGCGGTCCGGTTCCTGGATCTCGCCGAGGGCGAATTCGTCGATGTACTCCACCAGGGTCACTTCGCGCCCCAGGTAGAAGGGTAGCGTCTGGTCGTAGGCGCGAACGGAAAAGACCGGCGTATCAGGCGTGATCTCGCGCTGCAGGATGGGCACCAGGGTTGCGGCGCTCTTGAGCTGGCCATAGGTGTTGTGCGATTGCAGGACCACAGTGGTCCCGATCAGGTGGCAGAACGCCAAGCTCAGGATGGCCGCCGTGACCTTGCGCCGACCCAGGCACCACCAGGCGATGGCCGCGCCCACGAGGAAGACGGCGGCACCCACCCGCACGGCTGCGGCCATCGGCGCGAGCATCTCGGCCGGCGTGGTGAGCGAGACGAAGCGATCGGTTTGCGTCGAGACGACAAAGACCAGTCCCCAAGCCAGGACCGGCAACAGCAGATGCCAGCGCAAGGCGGACGACGAGGCATCGCGCAACTGCATGGTGATCAACAGCGCCAGCGCCGGGAACATCGGCAGGATGTACGACGGAAGCTTGGAGCCCGACGCGGAGAAAAACAGGAAGATGAAGACGCACCAGACCAGCAGGATGTCGCGGGCGGAGATCGGCGGCCGACCGCCGTCCGGACTCCCCTTGCGGAACAGCCATGGCAGTGCGCCGGTCCAGGGCAGCATCCCGCCCAAGAGGAGGGGGACGTAGTACCACCACGCACCCACGCGTTGGTGCACGTTGGACACATAGCGCTGCCAGTGCTCGTGAATGAAGAAGAACTGTGCGAAGGAAGGGTTGCGCGCCGAAACCAGCACGAACCACGGTGTCGCGAGCACGAAGAAGATGAGCAAGCCCGAGAACCAGTGCATGCCTCGCCAGAGCTGCATGTTGCGCCGCCAGATGCTGACGATGACCAGCACGGCCCCGGGGATTGCGATGCCGACCAGGCCCTTGCTCAGCACCGCGCCGGCCATCGCGGCCCACGCGAGCCAGATCCAGCGTCGGCGAGCCCGCATGTCCGACACGCTCGACACGTCCGAAGTGGCGCTGTCGTTGGCCAGCAGCACGCCGCAAAGTGCCAGCGTGAGAAACAGCGTCAGCCCGGCGTCGAGCGTGAGGAAGTGGCTGTTGCCGACGATCCAGGTCGTCGACGCGGTGATGGCGAGCGCCCGGATGCCGGCCTCGCGGCCCCAGAGACGGCCGGCGGTGAAGCCAACGGCCAGCAACGTCAGGAAGCCCGCCACGCCGGGCCACAGGCGCGCCGTGAAATCCGAAACGCCGAAGGCCAGGAAGGCCAACGCGCCGACCCAGTATTGAAGGACGGGTTTCTCGAAATAGAGGAGCCCGTTCAGGCGGGGTGTCACCCAGTCGCCGCTGCGCGCCATTTCGAGCGCGAGCGTGGCATAGCGGCCTTCATCGGGCGTGATGAGGGAGCGCATACCGAGACTGACGAACCAGATCAGGCACAGCGCTGCGAGCAACAACACCAGGCCCAGGGTGGTCCATGATGCGGTGCTTCGGGAGCGTGTCGTGGCAGAAGGGGCGAGCCGGTCGTCAGCGTCGGCGTTGGTCGCGCCGTAACGCTGATTGGCAGTCATCTTCATCGATCTTGGGCAGGCAGGAGGGAGTCTGGGTTGGAGTGCCGGGCCTTGGGCGGCCGGCCGAAGCCAACCCCCAAAGGTGCCTCATGGGGATGAATTCTAGGTGAACGCCGTTGGTTCGCCGCCTGACCGTGGCGGTCAGTCGGAGAGGCCTGCGCGCGCCAGTTCAACGTCAAGCCGTTCGCGGGCATCTGCCGGTTCGAGGCCGGCCGCCTTTTCATAGAGTCGGGTCGCTTCGGCCATGCGCGATTCGCCATACAGCATCAAGAGTCCCCGCGCATATTCCATCAGCGCGATGGCCGAATGCGGGTTGAGTTGCAGGCCGCGCTCGAACAAGTCGACCGCGGCCTCCGCCCGCACACCGTAAGTCATTCGGCCGACAAGCGCGCCAACCTTGTCGATGACTTCGGCGTGGAAGGCCGCGAGCGCGACATGGGCTTCGCCGTGGTGCGGTTGCAGCTCGATCACGCGCTCGAGCGCGCCCTTGACCTTGGATCCCAGGCCTTGCGCCAACGCGCGCGCCACGCTGATGCCCTGGCTATAGCGGCCCAGCGCGTAGGCCTGCCAATAGAGCGCCTCGCAGTTGTTCGGCTCCGTCGAAACCTGTGCGGTGGCGCGTTCGGCCACTTGTCTGAAGAGGGCCAGACGGATCCCTTCGCGCGGCTCGAGATAGTTGGCGTAGATCGCCGTCGCCTGATTGGCGAGCGCCAAGCCCTCACGCCCCTGATTCAGGGCGACGTCGACAGCCCGCTCGAACTCCCCGCCGTGATAGAGGGCCCAACCCTCCGCCAGCGGGCCCGGCGCCGGCGGCGGGATGCCCTGGCCGATATGCAGGCGAGACCAGTGCTCCACCACGCTCGACGCATCAAAGCGAGGCGTATCCCGGTAGGGCATTCGAGTCCAGGGCCCTGTCGTCGGCGTGTGGCTGCTGGACAGCCGCGGAAGGGGTTGGAGGTCCGGGTGGGTCATTCAAAAAGAAATATTCAAGTCAGACCGTTGCAGGTTGATCTTCGCCCGAATAGGCGCTACTGAGTGTCAGCAAATGCCTCCGCTGCTCCGTCGCCAAATAGGGCGCCAACAGGTGCAGTGTGTGGTGGGCGCCGCGCAGCAGCGCACCCTGGGCGTGGGCCGGCTCCAGGGCTTCGCGTGGATTGCGCACGTATTCGTAGCTGAGCCAATACGTCAGCACGACCACCATGCTTTGCGCGAGTGTGTCGACCTCGCGCGAGTCGATGTCGAGGTGGCCAGCCTGGCTGAGCCCGGCGAGGAGGGCGCGAATGGCGCGCGCCTTGTTCTTGAGCACCAGCTGGAACTGCGTTTCGAGGTGCCGGTTCTTGCTCAGAAGGTCGTTGAGATCGCGATAGAGGAAGCGGTAGCGCCAGATCAGCTCGAAGAGGCTGTGCATGAAGAACCATGCATCCTCGACGTCGTGAACGCCCTGGCTCGCGTGCAGCAACTCGTTGAGCTCCGTCTCGTAGCCTTCGTAGAGCCGGTTGATCAGCTCGTCCTTCGCGGGATAGTGGTAGTAGAGGTTGCCGGGACTGATGTTGAGTTCGCCTGCGACCAGCGTCGTCGAGACGTTCGGTTCCCCGAACCGATTGAACAGGTCAAGTGCGGCTTCGAGGATGCGTTGTGCAGTGCGGCGTGGCGCTTTCTTGGCCATGTCGTAGCCCCGTTTTGTCTCTGGGGGACACTCTAGCGCAAGTTGTGGCGGCGCAGGGCGTTGAGCGCCGCTTGTCCCGCGAAGACCGGGAGGCCTGGCCTCCGGTCAGGGCTTATCAGTCGCCGCCGAGTTTGCGTCGCTGCGAGGGCTTTGCCGTCGAGGGCTTGGTCGTATCGGACGACTTGCGCACGGTCGTCTTGCGCGGTGCAGCATTCGCCGGTGCACTGGCGGCTTCCTTGCGACGCAATGCCGCTTCGAGGGCCTCGACCCGTGCCTGCAGCGCCGCCACCTCCTGGGCGGACGGCATGCCCAGCTTTTCGAGGGCGCGCGCGACGCGGTCCTCGAAGATGTTCTCGAGCTTGCCCCATCCGCCGGCGGCCTTTGTGCCGAACTCGCTGGCGAAACCTGCCATCCGGGCCTGGGCCTGGGCCAGCGTTTCCTCAGCGGCCTGCTGGGTGCGCTTCTGGACGCCGACGCCGTCCTTGACGAGCGCCTCGAAGGCTTTGCTGCCTTCCTGCTGCATCTTGGCGAAGGCGCCGAGGCCGGCTAGCCAGATTTGTTGGGCGGAGTCTTTGATGCGGTCGGTGGACTTGTTGTCGTCTTGGGAGGTGGACATAGAGGGATCCTTTAGGCGCCACGACACTCTAGCCGCGGAAGACAGGTTCCGTGTAGAGGCCGGGTTCTAGCTGCGGATTGAAACATTTACGAATGGGATAATGCCCCGCTTGAGCGCCGGCAGGCGGTTAGATTATTCGGACAACAACGAGGGACCCACATGATTCTGGTTACCGGCGGCGCGGGCTTCATTGGCGCTAATTTCGTTCTCGACTGGATTGCGCAAAGCGAGGAAGCGGTCGTCAATCTGGACAAGCTGACCTACGCTGGAAATCTGGAGACGCTCTCATCGCTGAAGGCCAACCCGAAGCACGTCTTCGTGCAGGGTGACATCGGCGACAGCGCCCTCGTCGACAAACTGCTCGCCGAGCACAAGCCCCGCGCAGTGGTCAATTTCGCAGCCGAATCGCACGTTGATCGCTCGATTCACGGACCCGAGGATTTCGTGCAGACCAATGTGCTCGGGACATTCCGACTGCTCGAATCGGTGCGTGGCTATTGGAATGGATTGCCGGCAGATCAAAAAGAAGCCTTTCGTTTTCTGCACGTCTCGACTGATGAGGTTTATGGTTCTCTCTCCGCATCCGACCCGGCTTTCACGGAGGAGAACAAGTACGAGCCCAACAGCCCCTACTCGGCCAGCAAGGCGGCCAGCGACCATTTGGTCCGGGCGTGGCATCACACGTACGGCCTGCCGGTGGTCACGACCAATTGCTCGAACAACTATGGTCCGTTCCATTTCCCCGAGAAGCTCATCCCTCTGATGATCGTCAACGCGCTCGCCGGCAAGTCGTTGCCGGTGTACGGTGACGGCATGCAGGTGCGGGACTGGCTCTACGTCAAGGATCACTGCAGCGCGATTCGCCGGGTTCTTGAGGGCGGCCGCCTCGGTGAGACCTACAACGTCGGTGGCTGGAACGAGAAGCCCAACATCGAGATCGTCAACACCGTCTGCGCGCTGCTCGACGAACTCCGCCCGCGCGCCGATGGCAAGAGCTACCGCGAGCAGATCACCTACGTCACAGACCGTCCGGGGCATGACAGACGCTATGCGATCGATGCGCGCAAGCTCGAACGCGAGTTGGGCTGGAAGCCGGCTGAGACCTTCGACACGGGCATTCGTAAGACTGTCGAGTGGTATCTGGCCAATGGTGAGTGGGTGCGAAACGTCCAGAGCGGCGCCTACCGCGAATGGGTCCAGAAGCAATACGCGGGCGCTCCCGCGAAGGCGCAAGCATGAAGGTGCTGCTGCTCGGAAAAGGCGGGCAGGTTGGCTGGGAATTGCAGCGGAGCTTGGCTCCGCTCGGCGAACTGGTAGCGCTCAATTTCGACAGCGCCGATTTCCATGCGGACTTCAGCCAGCCCGAGAAACTGGCAGACACCGTGCTCAAGGTGCGGCCGGACGTCATAGTCAATGCGGCGGCACACACGGCCGTGGACAAGGCGGAAAGCGAGCCGGAGTTCGCGCGAAAGCTCAACGCGACGTCGCCTGGCGTCATTGCTCGGACTGCACAGCAAATTGGCGCGTTGATGGTTCACTACTCGACCGACTATGTCTTCGACGGCAGCGGGACGACGCCGTGGCAGGAAAGTGACTCCACCGGCCCGCTCAGTGTCTACGGCAGCACCAAGCTCGAAGGCGAGCAACTGGTCGCGCAGCACTGCGCGCGTCACCTCATCTTTCGCACGAGCTGGGTCTATGCGGCACGCGGCGGCAACTTCGCGAAGACTATGCTTCGCCTGGCGAAGGAGCGTGAACGGCTTACCGTCATTGACGATCAGTTCGGAGCACCCACCGGAGCTGAATTGCTGGCGGATGTGACGGCGCACGCGATTCGCGACACGCTGCGTGAGCCAGCCAAAGCGGGCCTCTATCACCTCGTCGCCGGCGGCGAGACCACCTGGCATGGCTACGCGCGCTTCGTGCTGGAACAGGCCCAAACGGCCGGCGTCGAGCTTAAGGCTGGGCCCGATGCCGTGGACCCGGTGCCGACCAGCGCGTTTCCGACGCCGGCTGTGCGGCCGCACAACTCCCGCCTGAATACGGCAAAGCTCCAAGCCACTTTCGGCCTTGTGCTGCCCCACTGGCAGGCAGGTGTTTCGCGCATGCTGCGCGAATCGCTCTGATCCCCAATATAAAGAAGAGACTCATGACGCAACGCAAAGGCATCATTCTGGCCGGAGGCTCCGGCACCCGGCTTCATCCGGCCACCCTGGCGATGAGCAAGCAACTGCTGCCGGTGTACGACAAGCCGATGATCTACTACCCGCTGAGCACGCTGATGCTCGGCGGCATGCGTGACATCCTGATCATCAGCACGCCCCAGGACACGCCGCGATTCCAGCAACTGCTAGGCGACGGCAGCCAGTGGGGTATCAACCTACAATACGCAGTGCAGCCGAGTCCGGACGGGCTGGCACAGGCCTTCATCATCGGGGACAAGTTCGTGGGGGATTCGCCGAGCGCGCTAGTACTGGGGGACAACGTTTTCTACGGGCACGACTTCGTGCACCTGCTGTCGAATGCCGACAAGAAGGACGCGGGCGCGACGGTGTTCGCATACCACGTGCATGACCCGGAGCGCTACGGCGTTGTTGCCTTCGATGCCAACGGCAAGGCCAGCAGCATCGAGGAGAAGCCTGCGCAACCCAAGAGCAGCTATGCAGTTACCGGGCTCTATTTCTACGACAAACAGGTCGTCGATATTGCCAAGGCGGTCAGGCCGAGCGCGCGCGGGGAACTGGAGATCACGGCGGTCAACCAAGCGTATCTGGATCTGGGCATGCTCAATGTGCAGATCATGCAGCGGGGGTACGCGTGGCTGGATACCGGGACCCACGAGAGCCTGCTGGAGGCGGGGCAATTCATTGCGACGCTGGAGCATCGGCAGGGGTTGAAGATCGCTTGTCCCGAGGAGGTGGCGTGGCGCCATGGCTTCATCACCACCGAACAGCTGACAGCGCTAGCGGCGCCACTGAAGAAGAGCGGCTACGGCAAGTATCTGATGCATCTGCTTAGCGACGAGGTGCGGTCATGAAAGTTACGCCGACTGCGATTCCGGAAGTGCTCGTGATCGAACCCAAGGTGTTCGGTGACGCCCGCGGGTTTTTCTACGAGAGCTTCAATCAGGGAGCTTTTGACGAAGCAGTGGGCCAACATGTCGAATTCGTGCAGGACAACCATTCGCGCTCCGCGCAGGGAGTGTTGCGAGGTCTGCATTACCAAATCCAGCAACCGCAAGGGAAACTCGTGCGCGTCGTGCGCGGCAGTGTCTATGACGTGGCGGTGGACATTCGTCGCGCATCCCCGACTTTCGGACGGTGGGTGGGTGTCGAACTCTCCGAGAGCAATCACACGCAACTCTGGGTTCCGGCTGGTTTCGCGCACGGGTTTCTGGTGCTCAGCGAAGGCGCAGAGTTCCTGTATAAAACCACCGACTATTACGCCCCGGCGCACGAGCGCTGCATTGCCTGGAACGATCCGGCGTTGGCTATAGATTGGCCCGCCATTGACGGGGCGCCGAAACTATCGGCCAAGGATGCTGCGGGGATGACGCTCGACGCGGCCGATTTGTTCCGATGAATGTTTCCGATCATCGATCTATCGAAAACAGCTCGAACCAGTTGGCAGTGACCAATCCAGCGGGACGTTGCACGATCGCCGTCGATCTCGATGGGGCAACTCGTGCGTCTCGGACCTGTTGGTCGAACGCGTCTTTCTGATTCTGCGCCTGCACCCGTGGACATTGTTCGCGCCTTCTAGAGGTTGTTGAGGGGCAAGGAATTCTTCAACCGGAAGGTGGCCGATTCAGTGATGCCGGGCCGCCAAAACACTTCGCACAACGAACCGCTGATCGAGTGGCTCAAGATGCAGAAGGAGTAAGACGCCTACTGACGTCTCCCCCAAATCCGATCACTTCTAAACTGGAGTCGGGCGACTCCAGCGTCTACCTTCTCAACGACCTGCTCGATTTGCAGAACGGGCCACGCTCTATACCGTCCGAGTCGTGACGGTGCCGCGGCCATCGCGACGACGGTCACGTTCTGGATTCTTGCTTTCTGCATGTTCATTTTCCTGAGCTTGTGAGCCTGGCTTTCGTGAAGCGCCATACGGAACTCGATGACGCGAAGGAAAAAGGCAAAGCCTAGTCGTGGCTATGGAGTCCAGGACTTCGAGTTGCTCGCGTCACTCGGAGTCTCTTCTGGCTACCTATCTGTCCTAGTGCTCGCTTTGTACGCGAACGACAACGCTTCGCTGGCTCTGCAGCACCTGAAGTCCAGTCCGTGCACAAGGAGGCATTATCGAAATTCTTCGGACGATCCACGGGTCAGAAATGTGAGCATCAGGCCGCTCGGCAGGCACACCGAGGCCTGCGTTGGTCCTTGAAATGCGGGCAGACGCGCTACTGGCGCTGAATCGTTCGTGGTCGTATCCTTGCCCGCCGCCTTACCTTCGGAAGGAGGAAGTCAACTGAGTCCGAAAGTGCATCACTGCGAGCGGATCCTTGGGCATCACAGCCGTCCGTTAGGCAAAAGCTCACCGTATGGTTTGCGGCAGTGGCGGCGCAACCGTATGCATATATTGGTCGCTTACCAAGCGATGATTCCCCGTGCTGTTAAGCACGCGCTTCTCAGTTGCGTCCGGTCCTTCACGGCCCCTTCTTTACAAAATTAATTGTGTCGAAGAGGGACTCATTCCAAGAATATGGAATACGTTGATGCAAATAATTTCTCCTGCGGGTTAACCCGTCTCTGGCAAGTGCCACGGCCCTTTTCATGCCCTCCATAAAAGCCTCCTCTGAAAGATCACACGCAATGATGTTGTCGCTGCAAGGGAAGGAAGCCTTGGTGTAAAGCGTGTTCGTGATCGCCACACCACCTGAACTTGCGACATCGTAGACTGGATATCCCGGATGAGGAGTATGAATAAGACATAGGCCCAAATCGACATCTTGCAAAAAATCCTTGTACTCTTCCCAGCTCAAAATACCAAGATTAATAGCCTGTTTTCCGCCAAAAAACTCAAGAGGTGGAATGGAGTCATCTCCAGCAAGAAAAATGTTCCAATCCCTAGGTTCCAAAATCCCATTTTTAAGGCAGGCATCAATAAGCTGTGTGCCGAACCAGAATAGATTGCGGGGATTCGTCATGCGGGCATAGAAGAACAAGTTGTATGCCTTCTTCTCGGGGAAACTCCTGGAGACGTTTTTTGAGAACACCGGCTCGAAGACCACGCTGTTCTTATATATTTCCGGGTATACATCCTTAAACCACTCATGCAAATAGTGACTGTTAACTATGTACTTGGATTCTGAGGAATGAAGTGATTTCCAGCAGTCCAAATAATCATCGCCTCGCGGATAGAACATCAGTTCATCTTCCTGAATTATGTGATAGACATACTTGTTATCTACACTTTGTCGCAATGAGGTCGCAGTCCACCATGACGATGCAAGAAAGATATCCGAATCGGAAGAGTAAATTGGCGGGCAGTTCCGACCCAGTTCGTCTCTGGAACTATCCGAGTAGAAAGAAACGTCGGTACACGGCTCAATTCCCATCGTGGACATGATTCCCCAGTATTGTTCCTGAGTAGCACCACCATCTCGCGCAATTATGCGCAATGGTAGATCTAGTTCCCTGGCAAGAATGGTGGCTATTCCCGTACAGGTTGCAATGCCACCAAAAAGCTGCGCACGCCCTAGACTTGATATGACGAGATTTAAGCGCTTCGTGGCGCCCGCATCGCGTACTATGTTCATCAGATGCAGATGTCGATGCACGCGAAGCCAATTGTCCCTGCTTTTCTGATAGTAAGCTGGAGAAGGCGTTTGTTTTTCGCTAGTTTGATGCTCGCGCGGTCGTCTGAGCTCGGCAGACCTTTGGTATAGCCTTACCATACCATACGGCATAATCATCTTTATTATTCTCTTTGGACGGGCTAATATCTTGAGCCTGGCCACTCCACGCCGAATCAAATTCAATTTTCGCACCTCGTGATTTTCTTTGCTAAATGCAGTTGTGGTTTCAATGGCGGGCGGCTGTACGTGGGACTGATTCCGAATTATGGCATCGGCAAATCCCGATGCTATTTCCTTTGGCGGCGCGATTCTATAATCAAATCCGGCATCCCAAGCGACGTACACCACGAGTCTCTCCATGGCGTGAAGTATCGTCTTTTCGGGCAGAGGCTCGGCCGGCACATCTTTAGCCCCAAGTACAAGCGATGTCATTTTTCTTAATGCGGTCGGCCGGTACCAAAACATAGTCCCATAGGGCATTATGAAGGCGGGAGCATTTTCAAAGTCCACTTTTTTCTCGCAGCACATGTCACCCCATAATTCATTCATCATGCCTATGAATTGAGACTCCATTTCACGGCGTACTGGGGCAATATATCGCCAATAACGGGGTACGTCGGGTATTACAACCCCAAGGCTCGGATTTTCTTTGAAGGCTTGCGCGATTCTTGGCGCCTGTTCCAACATCGTGTCGAATATTTCCTGTTGCCAGGATGCGCCAACCCACTCCACTGCTGTTGGGCTCTTTTTTGTATGGGCGTGTAGAACAAAATCGTATTTAGACAATCTATCTGCTATAGCAATCCATGGCAATATATCGCGACCGTGATTTTGTAGAACCAATATTTCTTTTAATTTAAGTCTGGGCGCCACGATTTGCGATAGCAGGATTTCTATTTCTTTCGACTTGCTTTCGGTGTCCGTCGTTATATACAGGGCATATGGAAAATTCAATGCCTGCAGATAATCAAGATATCTCTTCCACACATCAATATAATGGACGTGGACATGAATGGCGGCCGATGGTTGCACCGCATCGGAGTGAAGCGGTAAAGCCGAAGAACTTGCATTCAGGACCTTGTCGCAATACGAAATCGACCTATCAGGTTGAAGCTCTCTAGTTATATAGTCTTCAATCAGTTCGATTGGGTAACCAGAAATTCGCCGAATCTCCCCTATAACATGCCTGGGATTTTTATGTTGGAGTAAGGATTTGATCTTTAGAAGCGGCAGCCGATCGCTGATGCAATAATCTGCCGGCACATAGGAAAGTTCTTCAAGGGAGAGATTAAGTTTGAGCGTATCGAGTAGGGCCTTGTATCTAAATCCGGCGTCGCAAAGAACTTGCGTAAGTCGAACCTCATATTTTGCGATCACCTGATATACATTTGTTTCGCATGTCATATTTCCCCAGAATAATTGCCATGAAGAGGATCTAATAACATTGGATTTAAAAGTCAAAAAGAAGCTCTGTACATGTTCCGGGATATTGGTTCCCAGTTCGGGGATGATTTCGTCTCTCCGTCTATGATTGATCATCCCCCAAAAATCACACTCATCGAGTTGCATCCTGTTATGGGCTTCTCCGATGTCAAACAGAGGACCGAAACAGGTGTCGTTCATCAGAGTTACGCTGTCATAACTTGATATGCGCTCATATCCTTCATGATCAATGGCCTCTTTCCAAGCATAAAAATCAAACCCGATATTTGCTCGCTCAAAGATGTCGTCCACGCAAAATGAAAGCACCCTCCTGTGTTCCGAAGAAAGGGGGCTGTTCGATACGAACACGATACGCTTATATATGGGTCTGAGTTTTCTCACTTGAAATGCGACGTGAGCATGCAGATCTGAGTTCCTGTTGTAATGTACGTAAAAAAGAATATTATTCATGAGATCTTGCGCGCAGAAGCACAAATTTCGAGTTCAGGGTAATTGAAGAATTTCACCGCAGAGCGAATGAATTTGTCTTGGCAGAGAATGGCTCCATGCTTTCCTACAGACATCCCTTGCGCATCATCGATTCAAGCGCCATAAGCCGATCAGTAGCCCATGCGCTGTCGGAACGAACGACAAATACCAAGGCCTCATCAGCAATGAGGCCATACTTCAAAATGGTTTCTGGTGGCATTGATTGGCGTGGACTAACAGAAATGCACGTCAGACCCGCACTATTCAATCGATCAAAGAAATCGAAACCATAGAAACGAACATGATCCTCTTGGCCATAGCGCTCCAATCTTTCTGTTGGTGATTCCAAGACGTCATCGTCGGTCGTCGCCCTGCCGGACAACGGGACCTGCACGATCCCGATGCCGGTAGGCAGGAGGACGCGCGCGACCTCGCTCATCGCCTTGCGATCTTCGGGAATGTGCTCAAACACATGCAAGGCAAGAACCACGTCACAGCTCTCCGATCTCATGGGCAGGTCGGTCAACGATGCCACGACGTTGACAACTCTCCCATCGGCGGCAGGATCAGCATCGACGGTTGTCGCTGATCCAAACATTCTGCGAAACGACCGCGTTGCATGCGAAGGCGCAATCTCGATCATCGCTGTCGTATCGCGGGGCCTCGTCTGCGGTATCCAAAGAGCCCTTAGAAGAGGCGCGACAAGTTGGAGGAAGCGATGACGCTCCAATGATCCACAGTGGGGACAGCCCGCGTCAGGCCTTTGCCGTGGTCCGGGCAAAAATTCTCCGACGAAGCCGCAACAGCTACAAGCATGGTGCCCGTCGGGGACTTCCATTGCGTGGCCACGTCGACGGTTGGCAACGACCTCCGATAGAGCTGGCGGCCAATGAGCGACAGTGATTCGGGCAGGCCCATTGGAGGAATAGATCGACGAGATTGCGTTCACCGGACTCGTCCGACCAGGCGACTGCTCAACAACCCGAATGAGATAGTCCCAATCTACAAGGCGCCTCAGACTCGGCTCGAAGCGAACACTGCTCGATCGATGCACGACCTGATTGATGTCGATGAAATTGCTCTTCTGAAGTCTCTCGAAGTCAAACGGGGCGAGAAACCATGTCTTGTCGGTCACCGAGAACTCCGCTTCCCTCAATTGCACTCCATACACGAGATTCAGTGACGGATCTTCATCGAGAATGCTACTCACCCGTTCGATCCAACCTGGCCACATCAAGTTGTCGTCGTCAAGAAACGCAACCCACGGAGTATTTACTGCATCGAGAGCGACGTTTCTCGCAACCGATGAGCCACTGAATGGAGAAGGCGTCTTTAGCAACACCATCCTCAGACGGTTCACGAAGCGCTGAATCACGTCAGTGACTTCCTCCTGACCATCGTTTACCAAGATGACGACCTCGGGTGTCAGGGTTTGAGCGGCGATCGACTCGAGGGCACTCTCCAATAACTCAGGGCGATCGCACGTGGGTACGATCACGCCGACGCCACTCCTCGCCTTGGCATGGCCTCCACGACTGTTCAGTACCTTGCGACCCAGATCAAAAATAGCTTGGCGATCGAACGCAGCCGCACGCTCGACTTCGCCAGTGCGAGTATCAAGCGCCAACAGCTGGCTGGTAGTGGTTGACTTTAATTCTTCAAGCCGACTCTCTTGAACCACAATCCGCAATTCGTTGGCAGCGATCTGTTGCTCAGCGGCGGCAATCTGCCGCTCGTTGGCAGCGATCTGTTGCTCAGCGGCGGCAATCTGCCGTTCGTTGGCAGCGATCTGTTGCTCAGCAGCGGCAATCTGTCGCTCGTTGGCGCTAATCTCCTCGCTCTCCTGATCCAAAGTGACGTCAATAGATGCCTTTGATTCACGCAACGAAGCGGCCAGTGCAGCAAGCTCTCTGGTCGCCGAAGCGACAGATTCTTCATTTCGCACAGCAGATTCGCGAAGAAGAGCGATCGCTTCCTCGTATTCGGATCGTGTAGCAAACAGGCGCGCGAATTCGCGCATAATTGGCTTGACAAGAGGCCGGATGAGACGTCTAAATGACATAGGCTTGTACTGGGAGGTCAACTCGATTGGCATACCTGACGGGTTTGACCAAGCGAAGCGCTTGAAGATGGATCCTTGCGATGAATAGGCATACCGCTCAGGCGGCGGGGCATGATCGGCGCTAAAAGGCGACCCATAACGCGCAGTGAGCGCAAGAATTGCTTTGTCATTTCCGCCAGCTGAGTTATGCGATGCCCAAAGGCCTTGCTCATGACAACCAGGCCACGGCTGCACCAGATACGACGCCCCCACACGCCGGACGGTGCTGCCTGCTAGCCACTCCATCCAGTAAAGCCAGAGATCGTCGTTAAATGGTGCCAACGCCGTGAATATCGGCTGTTCCAACGCATCTGAGTGGAGCGAGCAAGGCGGATACAGAACGCCGCCTACACCCGTAGGAAAAAGATTGGGCGAAGATTCCTCGTCCTGAGTTTCGAATTGCCAGCGGTTGTAGGGCAGCACTTCGCCATTTTCGCCGAAGGTGACCCGATGGGCGCGACGGCAGAGGACTTCGTCTGATCGGCGGTAGTTGGCGACTAGCGGTTCGATGACATCGAGTGGATAGGCCGTGTCATCGTCCAACGTGATGATGAAGCTCTCTGGATAGGCTCTCAGTGCAGGAATTATTTTTTTGTAGGAACGAAGATCTTCGGTGATGCGAATGGACAAACCACATTGCTGCAAAGCCAAGACGCCTTGTGGAATCTGATCCCTGTCCTGCTTGCTCACCCACAATATCGTTTCGTCAGCTTGCACACTCTGCTGGAGGATGCGACGCAGCGTCAGCTCAAGGGTCGCAAAGCGCTTGGCGTAGCTGGTCAGTGAAACGACAAGCTGACCTGGTAATGAATGCCTTTTGCGTGGCCGTTTTTCATAGATGTAGAAATCCGCGAACGACTCGTTTTGCGGATCGTCGTTCAGGGGGTAAGGATTAGGAATGTACCGGATCAGCTGAAAATCGGCGTGATAAATATCGATCCAATCGGAAAACTTGCGATGCATGACATGCGCCGCTGGCCAATCCAAATTCTGGTTCGAAGAGTAGATGATCACATAGCGATTGGCTGATAAAAAAAGCCTTCGCATATACTCATGAAATATCTCATCCTCAATGAGATGAAAAATAACATCCAGCGACAGCGAAAGATCTGCGCGCTCATGGTTATAAGCGGAAGAATTGAGAAATTTTTTTGTCTCGTCTTGTTCGAATTTTGATCTGCATATCTCGATGCTCGTATCCGCAACATCGAATCCCAGATATGAAGGATACTCCGCCAACGCGAGCTGAGCGCCATCGCCACAGCCGAACTCGATGACCGAGTTAATTTTGTTTTCGAGAACAAAGGAATTTATTGTATTCGCCTTGAAAGCCGCCAGTCGACCGTAGGAACCGGCCCCTGAGTTGCCTCCATCGCGATATCGATCAGACCAGTATCTCGCGCTGCTGAAAGAATAATCTTGGATTTCATTGGTTTGACTTGATGGCGAGGAGAGTGCTTTCGGGCCACGGGGGCAGTGATAGGATTTTTCCAGTACAGCGAGTTGACTGGGGGAGAATGAAAAATTCTCGTTGCAGTGCCGCCCTTCTTTCTTGCCATGCGCAAGATAATGATCGAACGGGTCCAATTCCGAGTCCGCGACGTCAGGATACGCAGCGAGATACCAATCGCGATTGAAGCCTAGTGCTGCTTCGTAGGCGGATTTTGTGGGATGGCGTCCCTCGGCTTTTCCGTGCAAGCGAAAGTGCTCCTGCGGTCCAGCGCTAAAGGACAAAATGTCTGGGTAAAAGGTCGCATACCAATCAGGATCGAAATCAGAGTTCATTGTGTGGTCGCTACTATCGAGTAGCGGAGACTGCGCGGATATCGGTTCGTGGTCATCGACTCCGCATTGGAGAAACAGTAGTTCGCACGCTGCGGTTCGCGCAAGCGCGGGTCTGGAAATCCTAGCAGGCTGCTGACATGCCGCTCGCCAGTCGGCGCGCGGTATCCCACAGGCGTTGGAAGTTGACCAATGGCATGGCCGAGAACTTCGCGAACACCTTCCGGCGTGACTACCTCAGACGTATAGACCTCAGCGATGCGCCAACTGTGCCGGCACAGTTGCCCGCGGCGTTCGAGCACTTCAATGAGGTGCACCCGCACTCGAGCCTGAAGATGTCAAGATGCGATCACCCAGGGAATTCAGGCAGCTTCGAACTGCCGACAGGCGCTACATTGCGAATAGGCCGTGTCCGGTTGTACGGGAGGCAAGATCACAACGACAGAAGGCCCCGCCGCCGAAGCGATGGTGCCTTGTTCATGGTGGTGGTGCAGACGCCTGCACCAGGTCCGCGTAGCCTACTCCGGTGCTGAGGTCGATGGCGTCTGGTTGAGCTGAGCTCGCCAGACCGCGCGGACGGGGTGGGGCGGCTTACCGAGCGGCTGGCTCTGGCTATAAGACGGCGGCTGATCGCTCACAGGGAGGTCCTTTCTCAAATGGCGGACAAGATCGCGGTGGTCTGGCCCAGATCACCGAAAAATCGAGGTGAACCGAACCCCAGGTGCTTGGCCCAGACAACGATCGATTGGCTCTCAATGAAGGTATTGAGGTGTGGCGTAGTGCTCGCGCGCTGCTGCTCGATCGTGTGTTCGAAAACGCTCCAGTGCTGGCTGGCGGCAAACTCCAAGAAGGAAAAGACGAGCATCCCGCCCGGCTTAAGAGCGCGCCGTATGTCTGCCATGTACATGTAGCTCTCGTGGTGCAGCAAGTGCGTGAACACACTGAAGGCGCAGGCAATGTCGATACTGCCGTCTTCGGCTGGCACCGAGAGCTCAGGGTGCCGTAAGAAGCGGTAGTGCGGCGGTGTTTTAGACGCTGCGTAGTCGAGGAGGTCCTGCACAACATCAGTGCCGAGATACTCGATGGTCAAGCCGGACTTTGCCAACGCATTGGCAAGCCGTCCGCTACCACAGCCCAAATCGAAGATTGACATGCCGTCGACCAAGCCTGCCTTCTTAAGCAAGCGCATCTCGATCTCACCGGCGCGGTCGTAGTTGCCGCCTACCGCAAGCGACATTGCTTCATCGAGGGGATAGGAGGCTTTGAGTGCGGCGACGTGCCGTTCATAGTCTTCGACGAAATGAAACTGTGCCATTTTTTCCTCTGGTGTTGGAAAGCCGGATTGTGTAGCAGAACCTTGCCCAATCAGCCACCGTGCGCGCTTACCTGGCCAGAAAGCGGTGACGCCAGCGGCGTTGAAACGACAGAAGGCCCTCACCGCCGAAGCAGTGGGAGCCTTTCTGGCCTTGATGCCGCGGCTGGAGCCGATGAAGCCGCTGTTGCGGTGACGAACGTGTCGATCTTGGTCGAGGCTGTGTGCAAACTCATCGCAGTCGCTGTCACTTCGAATGTCGACCTCTCAGATGGGCCCAGGCTGCGTTTTTGCGAATGCGCCAAGGGGTCAGGGACCCCTGAAAACATGACTCGACGGAGTTTTCACACAGCCTCGGCCGGTTCCCGACGCTTTTGAACGAACCGCGACGTGTGGCCTTATCGGCGACTTGCAGGTACCGCGCCACCGTGCGCTTGCTGATGCCGGCTGCCTTGGCCGAAGCTCATCGTACACGCCCGAAATGCGATCTCGCACATAGGCGCCACTTGTTCGCGGTATTGTGATCAATGCCTAAAACCTTCGCCACCTCTGTGCTTGCCTTGTCGGGTCCTTCACAGGCCAACACGATGCGCGCGCAACGCCAGAGCTGCGGGTAACGATCGTGACCTCGCCATCAATCTCAGTTCGGCGCGCTCCCCTTCCGTGAGCGCGGCTATGGCCGTGCGGGTATGTGCGTTAGGCATGGGGCATCTCCAAGGATGCCTCATCCCATGCAGCTCTTGTGCCTACGAATTAACGGGACGGGACACCAGTGCGGTAGTGCCACACGTACGGATCTGTGCGGGGGGCGGGGAGTAGTCACCGACCGCGACCGCTAGACAACCAAGACGCGTACCAGAAGACGGCGAGGGTGGCTCGCGAAGATGCGCTGCTCAAATTCGGCTGAAGGCGCTGGGGCCTGAGTAGACGAGACCCCACATACGGGTCAGAACGAGAAGCCCTGCGCGTTTCGCCGCAGATCGGCCTCGACCATCATCTGGCACAACTGCTCCAGCTTCGTAGTCGGCTCCCAGCCGAGTTTCTCCTTGGCCTTGGCGGGATTCCCAATCAGGAGCTCGACCTCGGCGGGGCGGTAGTATCTGGGGTTGATGGTGAGCACGGTCTTGCCGGTTGCCGTGTCGACCGCCGACTCGCTTTCGCCGATGCCATTGAAGTCCACCGCGATGCCTGCGCCCTTGAACGCCATGCGAACGAAGTCCCGGACCGTCTCCGTCCGATTCGTGGCCAGCACGAAGGTGTCGGGCTCGTCGATCTGCAGCATCTTCCACATCCCCTCGACATACTCCTTGGCAAAGCCCCAGTCGCGCTTGGCATCCAGGTTTCCGAGCTGAAGAACATCCAGCTTTCCGAGCTTGATCTTGGCGACGCCATCCGTGATCTTGCGGGTGACGAACTCGCGGCCGCGCAGCGGACTCTCGTGGTTGAAAAGAATGCCGCTGCTGCCGAATATGCCGTAGCTCTCGCGGTAGTTCACGGTCATCCAGTGCGCATAGAGCTTGGCCACGCCGTAGGGGCTACGAGGATAGAAGGGCGTGCTTTCCACCTGCGGCACGGCCTGGACCTTGCCGAACATCTCGGAGGTGCTGGCCTGGTAGAACCTGATCTTCGGGTTTTCCAGGCGGATCGCCTCGAGCAGATTGAGTGCGCCCATCGCAGTGATCTGCGCCGTGGTCGTCGGTTGATCGAAGCTCACGCCGACGAAGCTCTGCGCCGCCAGGTTGTAGACCTCGTTGGGCTCGGCATGCTTGATCAGCGACAGCGAACTGCCTAGATCGGTCATGTCGTGCTCGACAAGCTTCAGATCCGGATGGCCCTTGATGCCAAGTTCTTCGATACGCCAGAAGTTGACGGAACTGCTCCTGCGGAACGCACCAAAGACGGTGTACCCCTTGCTGAGCAAAAGTTCAGTCAGGTAAGCGCCATCCTGCCCAGTAACGCCGGTGACCAAGGCCCGTTTTTTCATAGCGATCCTCTTAACCAAATATTGCGCCGCGCCAGCGCCTTCTCGACCGATGGGACGTGTACCCTGCAATGTTGCAGGTCACTGTTCGACGATCCGCCCATGCTCAAGATGGATGACCCGATTGCACTCCTTTGCAATCAGGTCAGGCGAATGCGAAGCCAGCACAAGGATGCCAGACTTTGTGACCACATCTTTCATCCGCTTTTCGGCCTTCTCGGTGAACTCCGCGTCCCCAACAGACAACCATTCGTCCATCAGTAGGATATCTGCCTCGACGCTGGTCGAGATGGAGAAAGCCAGCCGCATCAACATCCCTGTCGAATAGGTGCGCACTGGCATATTGACGTATTCGCCGAGGCCGCTGAAATCGCAGATCTCTGGTGTGAGCGCGTCGATCTGCTTCTTGTTCATGCCCATCACGAGGCCTCGGAGCATGATGTTCTCGACGCCGGTGGCGTCGGGCTCGATTCCCAGCGAAGGGTCGATCAAACTAGAAACCGTGCCCTTCCTCACGAATTCGCCAGACGAAGGCTCATATACCCCAGCGAGTGCTCTAAGCAGCGTGGATTTGCCGGCGCCGTTATGGCCGACTAACCCTAGCCGGTCCCCACTTTTCAGTTCGAGGTTGATGTTGCTCAGTGCCTGAACCACGTTGACGCCGGTTTCCTTGCCAAAGCGGCCGCCGGTGACAGATGCCGCGAGCGTCTTCTTGAATGAAGCCGCACCGGCCCCGTAGATTGGGAAATTGACCGAGACGTCCTTGAGAGAAATGAATGCCATGGTTCTTGCTTTTTTACAGCCAGTAGACGACGCGGCGACGATACTTCGCAAACAGAAGGCTTGACCCGATCAAGGTGGCTGCCGTCCATCCAAGGATGCCCCACCAATTGTGACTTTCCGCCACACCACCCATCAGCGGTGTGCGCAGAAGGTCTAGCATCTGCGCGAAGGGGTTCCATAGGATGTACTTTGCGCGTCCGGGTAGGCTGGACGGCAGCCAGAATACGGGCGTGAGGAACATCAGCATTTGCATCACGCTGATGACGATCTGGGTGACATCCCGGAACCGCGTACAGACGAGCCCGAGCGCAATGCCCACCGCCTGAGCATTAATGAGCAAGAGTAGGAAAGCCGGCACAAAAAGCAGCGCCGACCACGATAGCGTGATGCCGGCCCAGATCGCTACGGGAATGTAGAGCACGATCTGATGGGCGAACTGGATCAGATTCCGCGCCATGCTGCGCCACACGAACAGGCTGATGGGAAAGTAGCCCTGCTTCAGATAGTTTCCGGAGCCGATGAACGCGTTGCAGGAGTCGGTCACCATGCTCGAGAAGAAGCCCCAGAAAATGATGCCGAGCGCCAGGTGCGGGAAGAACATCGAGAGTTCGGTTCCGAATAGCGAACTGTAGAGCGGCCCCATCCCGCCAATCATTGCGCCCATGCTCAACGTCAGCCATAGCGGCCCCAGCATGGAGCGGCGATAGCGCAGAACAATGTCGAACCAGGCAAGGGTCCACCAGATGTCTGTGCGGCGCGTGCCCTCCCACCAGTCGGCCCAAGCGGTACGGTGCAAATTGGAATGTGCCTGGCTCATGCGCGTCCGTAGGTATCCGCGAGCCGCACGATGTCGTCTTCGCCGAGATAGGCGCCGCATTGAACTTCGATGAGCACGAGTTCATCTTCACCAATATTTGTCAATCTGTGTTTCTCCTTAAGGGGGATGTACCGGTATTCGCCGGGTGACGTGCGGTATTCGGTTTCTCCGACCTGAACCATGGCGCTTCCCTGCACGACGACCCAGTGTTCTGCTCGCTGGTGATGATATTGGAGCGAAAGCGCCTCGCCCGGCTTCACCGTGATGCGCTTGACCTTGTATCCATCTTCTTCCTTGAGAGACGCGTAGGTGCCCCATGGTCGACGTACGACGGCGGGCAGGTGAACGGTCTCGTGCTTGCGGGCATTCAGAGCATCGACAATTCGTCTGACGTCTTGCGCACTGTTCTTGTGTGCCACGAGAAGTGCATCGGGTGTGTCGACAATGATCAGATCGTGCACGCCGAGCGTGGCCACTACTTTGGGACCGTGGCTGTCGACTTGCACATGGGTGCCCGTGGTATCGAGCGCAACGACGTCTAGCGGCATCGTGTTGCCATTGGCGTCGCCAGGATGGGCCTTCGCGACCGACGGCCACGAGCCGACGTCGCTCCAGCCGAACTTGGCCGGCACCACGTGGACATTGTCGGCGCGCTCCATCACTGCATAGTCGATGCTGATGTCGGGCTGCAGGCCGAAGGTGCGCAAGTCGAATTGGACAGTGTTGCCCACGGCGCTCGACGAGTCGAGCGCGCGGCGGGCGCCGGCCAGAACCTCCGGCGCGTGTCGTTCGAATGCCGCGAGGACGGCGTCCGCGGTAAAGCAAAACATGCCGCTGTTCCAGTAGTAGCGGCCGGTCGCGAGGTATTCCTGCGCAGTCTGCTGGTCCGGCTTTTCCACGAAGCGCCTGGCTGGCTGGCTATCGCGCGATACCTTGTCCACCTCGATGTACCCAAAACCAGTGTCTGGGCTGGTCGGACTGATGCCGAACACCACGAGAGATCCCTGCGCCGCGAGTCGGAAGGCTTGGCTCGCACTGGCAACGAATGCTTCGACATCGGAAACCAGATGGTCGGCCGAAAGGACGAGCATCACCGTGTCGCCGCTGAATTGCTTCACGCACTGGAGCGCCGCGAGCGCAATGGCGGGCCCGGTATTGCGACCCTTGGGCTCGAGAAGCATCGTCGCATCGGGCGAAACCGGAAGTTGCCGCAGCACGTCCTTCGTAAGAAACAGGTGTTCCTTGTTGGTCACGACCATCAGGTCGCCCGTGCCGCATGCCTGCCCTCGCTCGATCGCCTGCTGAAGCAAGGTTGACCCACCAAGCTTCATGAACGGCTTAGGAAAGGCCTCGCGCGAGGCGGGCCATAGGCGGGAGCCTGCGCCTCCCGCGAGCACGACTGAAAGCAAGCGCATTTTTTTGGGGGTGTGAAGAGGAGGGATAATTTTACCGACCCGGCTGTCGGGGAAATTCAGGCAGAACCGGTAATCGGTCCTTATGTCCAAAAGCACACGCGAAACCACCATCTTGCCAGCCCTTTCAAAGAATGCGTTGGCTCCGCGTATCAAGTTTCGCGTCTTCGATCCAGGAAAAGGCCTTCGTGCCGAATAAGCCGAACCACTCCCGATCATTTGTGAAACCTGCACTTCCTACCGTCTCGATCGAGCCGCAAGCGGCCTCCGGGGGGCGCACCTCGGGCCGCATTCAGCGGATGCTCCGCCTGCTCCGCACCTCGGGCTGGCGCGGCCTCCAATGGACCCTGCGCCAACGCTTCGGCCGCGGCCTCGACTATGCCAAGTGGATCGCCGACAACGACACCCTGACCCCGCAACTGCGAGAAGCGATCTCGCAGCGTACGGCCGCAATGAAGGCGCCGCCGCTGATCTCGGTGCTCATGCCCACCTACAACCCGAACCCCGCATGGCTGCGCGAGGCCATCGAGTCGGTGCGCAGCCAGATCTATCCCCATTGGGAGCTCTGCATCGCGGACGACGCCTCGACCTCCGTCGAGGTGCGAGACATCCTGAAGTCCTACGCCGAGTCGGACGCGCGTATCAAGGTGGTCTTCCGGCCCCAGAATGGCCACATCTCGGCTTCGTCGAACAGCGCGCTCGCGCTCGCGACTGGGCCATGGCTGGCGCTCATGGATCACGACGACCTGCTGCCGCCACACGCGCTGTTCTGCGTGGCGGATTGCATTGCCGCGCATCCGGACGTGTGCCTGATCTATTCGGACGAAGACAAGATCGACGAATCCGGCCGGCGCTTCGACCCCTATTTCAAGTCGGACTGGAACGTCGACCTGTTCCGCTCGCAGAACATGTTCAGCCATCTCGGCGTCCTGTCCACCGACCTGGTGCGTGAAGTGAGCGGTTTTCGCCTCGGCCTCGAAGGCTCGCAGGATTGGGACCTGGTGCTGCGCTGCATGGAGCGCGTCGAGGGCCGGCAGATCCGTCATTTGCCTCGTGTGCTCTATCACTGGCGGGTGCACAGCGAAAGCACAGCCGGTTCGATGGACGCCAAGCCGTATGCGGCAGTAGCGGGTGAGCGTGCTCTCAACGAGCACTTTGCGCGCACGGGTGTTCGCGCGACTGCGGAACACATTGGCGTCGGCTATCGCGCACGCTACGCACTTCCCGAGTCTCCGCCACTGGTGTCGCTGATCATTCCGACCACTCGCAATGCCGCCCCGGCGATCCGCCGATGCCTGGACTCCTTGCTCCAGAAGACGGCGTATCCGAACTACGAGATCGTGGTCGCATCGACCGACGCGGATGCACCGGCCTGGCTGCAAGCTGTTGCGAAGGAGCCCAGGGTGCGCGTGGTCCGGATCGGGCAGCCATCCGATGACGTCGCTGCCCTCAATGCAGCGGTCGAGGCCGCGCAAGGCAGCGTGCTGGCCCTCCTCAGCGACCAACTCGAGGTCAAGTCGGCCGACTGGCTCGCCGAGATGGTGAGTCTCGCCCTCCAGCCCGGCGTGGGCGCAGTGGGTGCGCGCCTGTGGTACCCAGTGGGGGCGCTGCAGCATGCAGGGGTGATCCTCGGCGTTGGCGGCGTAGCCGGGTTTTCTCACCGGGGGATGCCGCCCGCGAGGGAGGGCTACTGCGGTCGAGCGGCGCTGATCCAATCCCTATCGGCGGTTTCCGGCGTCTGTCTCGTCGTCCGCAAGTCCCACTACCAACAGGTGGGGGGAATGGACGCGGTCCACCTGAAGGAAACGTTCGCCGATGTCGACCTTTGCCTGCGCCTGAAGGAGGCCGGTCTGCGCAATGTATGGACGCCCTACGCTGAACTGATCCACGATGGATCGCCCTGGCCCTCGAAGACGAAGCACTTTCGGCAAGACGCTGCGTACATGCAGCAGCGCTGGGCCGATGCCCTCCGCAACGATCCTGCCTACAGCCCAAACCTGACGCTCCAGATTGAGGACTTCACCTACGCATGGCCGTCCCGTGCACCGTGGTACTCCGAGGCCGCAAAAATCTGAACATGGCAAAAGCCCCGCTGTCCATCTCCGTCGCCCTGTGCACCTACAACGGTGCCGCCTTCATCCGCGAACAGGTCCGGAGCATCTGCCTGCAGTCTCGACCCCCGCAGGAGATCGTGCTGTCCGACGATGCATCGAGTGACGATTGCGTCGAAATCGCTCGGGCCGCGGTCGCGGAGTGCGCCGCCGAACGCCCAGGGCATCCGGTCGCCCTGCGTGTGCTGCAGAACACCACTGCGTTGCGCGTCACGAAGAACTTCGAACAGGCGGTGCGTGCCTGCGAAGGCGACCTGATCGCGCTGAGCGACCAGGACGACGTGTGGAAGCCGGACCGGCTTGCGCGCATGGCCGCCGAATTCGAACGGCGCCCCGACCTCTTGCTGCTGCATACCGACGCCCGCCTGGTCGACGACGATCGGAAGGATCTTGGCCAATCCCTCTTCCACGCGCTGGAGGTCAAGCCCTTCGAAATGAACTGGATCCACGGCGGCAACGCGTTCGACGTGTTCCTTCGCCGCAATCTCGTGACCGGCGCGACGGCGATCTTCCGGCGCAGCTTGCTGGCCGACGCCGCACCGTTCCCGGTGGAATGGCTGCACGATGAATGGCTCGCGATCGTTGCCTCGACGGTGGGTGGCGTCGACGTGCTGGAAGCCGAACTGATCGAATATCGCCAGCATGCATCCAACCAGATCGGCGCGCGGCGCGACACGTTCATGGGCAAGATTCGCAAGGCGCTGGCGTCACGCGGTGATACGCACGTCAAGCGCGCGATCAAGGCAGAGCTTCTTCTCGAGCGCCTCTTGACGCTGGGCGACCGGGTGTCGCCTGTCACGATCGAGAAGGTGCGCTCGAAAATCGAGCATCAGCGATTCCGGGCCGCATTGCCGGCAAGACGCATCGAGCGCTGCGTCCCGGTCCTGCGTGAGGCCATGACAGGCCGCTACGACAAGTTCGGCCGCGGGGTGCGGGGCGTTGTCCGGGACCTGTTCGAGTCGGTTTGAATCAGCCCGCCCGCTCCATCCGCCAATAACGCCAGAACGCGGCCGACGACCACACCTTGAGCAGACTGGTCACGTGCCAGTAAAGGTGCCGCTTGCTTTGATGGCTGGCCCGTCGTGCATCGTGCCGGGCTTGCAGATCCTCCGCGATCTGCAACTTCCACCCGGCGAGGCGCAGGCGGGCGCAGATGTCGAAATCCTCGCCATACATGAAGAAGCGTTCGTCGAAGCCTTCGATCTGGCGGTAGGCCTCGCTGCGAAAGAGCATGAACAGGCCGGGAATCCACGACGGCACCACAGGCCGCACATAGTCGGGACGCTTGCGCGAGACGATCTCGAGCGGCGTGATGATCGCCCGGTGCTGCTCGGGCGTTGGCTTCCCGGGCTCGAGGATCCGGGGCGCCAGCAGTCCGCTGTCCGGCGCGGCTTGTGCAATCAGTGGTGCGAGCACGTCGCTGTCGAAGCGGATGTCCGGATTCAGCACGAGGAACCATGGCGTGGCGCAGCGCGCAAATGCCTGGTTGTGATTGGCGCCGAAGCCCTTGGGCGCGGCATTCTCGATGCGTTCGATCTCGAAGCCCCAGGTCCGGCCTGCCAGCAGATCGGGCTCCGGGATGTTGATCGTGAGTACGACCTTGGCGACGATGTCCCGGTTGAACTGGTCCAACTCCTCGATCAGCGGGAGCACGAGTTCGAGTTGACCGTGACTCACGATCGAGACGGTGATGGGCTTGGGTTGTCCGGATGAGGGCGTCGGCATGGTCTAATTTCGCCCGGGGATTCTAGGGTTCCCGCTCCATATCCATGATTGCACTGATCGTCATCAGCTTCCTCATCTCCGCCCTGGGCGTTCAGATTTTCATGCGCCGCGCGCGCCGGCATGCGAGGCGCTATGGCGCCGACATGCCGCAACGCTTTCACAAGGGCCATGTGCCGCGCCTTGGTGGGGCCGGCATCTTCCTGGGAATGGGGGTGGCGTGGATGGTCGCGGGGATCAGTTCCGACCCGTTCAATGTGTCCTGGCCACTCAAGACCTCCGGGCTGACGCTGCTTTGCCTCGCTCCGGCTGCGCTCGGCGGCATCGTGGAGGACGTGACGCAGAGGGTCTCGGTGCGATATCGGCTCGGTCTCACCATCGGCTCCGCGCTTCTGGTCTGCTGGGTGCTGCAGTTGGGCGTGGCGCGCACCGGGTTCCCGTTCATCGATGGCTGGCTCCAGGCGATGCCGTTCGCGGCGATGGTCTTCGCCGCACTTGCCATCGGCGGCCTGCCGCACGCCTTCAACATCATCGACGGATACAACGGCCTGGCGGGTACTGTTGCGGTGCTGGTGTGTCTTGCCATTTCGCACGTGGCCCTGCAGGTGGGCGATCGTCAGCTCGCGGCCATGGTGATCTGCCTGGTCGGCGCCACGCTCGGCTTCCTGATCTGGAACTACCCGCGCGGCAAGATCTTTGCCGGGGACGGCGGCGCCTATGTCTGGGGCATGGTGATCGCGGTGGCCGCCGTCACGCTGGTGCAGCGCCACCGGGTCGTCTCGCCGTGGTTCCCGATGCTGCTGCTGATCTATCCGGTCTGGGAGACGGTGTTTTCCATCTACCGCAAGGTCGCTCGCGGTCAGTCGCCCGGCATGGCGGATGCGCTTCACTTTCACCAATTGATCTTTCGGCGGATCGTCCGGGTGGCATTTGCGGACGACGAAGCGCGCCAATTGCTCGCGCGCAACAACCGGACGTCGCCGTACCTGTGGATCTTCGCGGCGCTGACGGTCGTGCCGGCGGTGCTGTTCTGGAACAACACGCTCGTCCTGATGGCGTTCTGCGCATTGTTTGTCGCCACCTACGTGGCAGCCTACCTGATGATCGTGCGGTTCAAGGTGCCCCGCTGGTTGAGGCCTTAGTTGCGCGGCATCTTCAGAATGATCCAGGCGTGTCGGGGCCGGCAAGTTCCGCCACAATTCGGCTCTCTTTGTTCCGTTGCACACCCATGACCGATCCTGTGCTCAACATTCCCCCCCGTGACAAGGCCGAGATCCTGGCCCAGGCGCTGCCATACATCCGCAAGTTCCACGGCAAGACCATCGTCATCAAGTACGGTGGCAACGCCATGACGGACCCTGAGCTTCAGGCCGACTTCGCCGAGGACGTGGTGCTGCTCAAGCTGGTCGGCATGAACCCGGTCGTGGTTCATGGCGGCGGCCCGCAGATCGAGGCGGCGCTCAACCGGCTCGGCAAGAAGGGTCACTTCATCCAGGGCATGCGGGTGACCGACTCCGAAACCATGGAAGTCGTCGAGTGGGTGCTGGCCGGCGAGGTGCAGCAGGACATCGTTGGCCTCATCAACCAGGCCGGTGGCAAGGCTGTCGGCCTCACGGGGCGCGACGGCGGGCTGATTCGCGCGCAGAAGCTCAAGATGGCCGACCGCAACGATCCCAACGTGGAGCACGACGTGGGGCAGGTCGGCGACATCGTCTCGATCGACCCGAGCGTGGTCAAGGCGCTGCAGGACGATGCCTTCATCCCGGTTGTGAGCCCGATCGGCTTCGGCGAGCAGAACGAGAGCTACAACATCAACGCCGACGTCGTCGCCGGCAAGCTGGCCACGGTGCTCAAGGCCGAGAAGCTGATGATGCTCACCAACACCCCGGGCGTGCTCGACAAGAGCGGCAATCTGCTGACCAATCTGAGCGCCCGCGAGATCGACGAGCTCTTTGCCGACGGCACCATCTCCGGCGGCATGCTGCCGAAGATCGAGGGCGCGCTCGACGCCGCCAAGAGTGGCGTGAATGCGGTGCACATCATCGATGGCCGCGTTCCGCATGCGATGCTGCTTGAAATTCTCACCGAGCAGGCTTTCGGCACCATGATTCGAGCTAGATAGGCTCGCCCCCAGGCTGCGCGCACTTCGTGTCGCTTCGCCAACCCCCTACCGGGGGCAACACCAGCGGCCCGGCGGAGCCGGTTCCGCGGTGTTCCGCGAATGGTCCCCTTTAACTTTCGTAGCCCCTGGGGTTGGCTTGCTGCCAGCGCCAGCTGTCGGCGCACATCTGGTCCAGGTCGCGCTGAGCACGCCAGCCGAGGGTTGCTTCCGCCAGGGATGGGTCGCCCCAGTAGGCGGGGACGTCGCCCGGACGCCGGGGGCCGATCTCGTAGGCGATGCGTCGGCCGCTGGCTCGTTCGAAGGCGTTCACCACTTCGAGCACCGACGCGCCTTGGCCTGTGCCCAGGTTGAGCTTCAATAGTCCGGGCTTTTGCTCGGCGTGGCGCAAGGCCGCCACGTGGCCTTCGGCCAGGTCCATCACGTGCACGTAGTCGCGCACGCCGGTGCCGTCGGGGGTCGGGTAGTCGCCGCCGTGGACGGCGAGCTTGTCGCGCAGGCCGACGGCAACCTGGCAGACGAAGGGCATGAGATTGTTCGGCTTGCCTTGCGGATGCTCGCCGATCAGCCCGCTTTCATGGGCGCCGACGGGGTTGAAATAGCGCAGCAGCGCAATGCGCCAGTCGGGGTGGGCGCGCTGCAGGTCCGACAGCGCCTCCTCGACCATCAGCTTCGAACGTCCATAGGGGTTCGCCGGGCGCAGCGGTGCGTCTTCCGGTATCGGCGACCGGTCGGGGTCGCCGTACACGGTGGCGGAGGACGAGAAGATCAGATTGCGCACGCCGGCTGCCTGCATCGCCGCCGCCAGCACGAAAGTGCCGTGCACGTTGTTGTCGTAGTAGGTGATCGGATCGGCGACCGAATCGCCCACCGCCTTGAGCCCCGCAAAATGAATGACGCCGCTGATGGCGTGCTCGCGAAAAAGCTTGTCGAGCAAGTCGCGGTCGCGCACGTCGCCTTCGATGAAGCGTGGCGTCGTGCCGATGATTCGCGTCAGCCGGTCGAGCACGCGGACGTCGCTGTTGCACAGGTTGTCCAGAATCACGGGCACGTAGCCGACCGCGGCAAGCGCCACGCAGGTGTGGCTACCGATGAAGCCGGCGCCGCCGGTGACGAGAATGGATGGGCTCATTGCTTCGGTTCAGGCAGTGAAAGTACCTGTAGATTCTGCGCGACAAGCAGGGGATGCCCGGTTGGCACGCGCTAACTGCACTGTGCGAGAATCATTTTTTTACATTTTGCACGCACCCATGCAGAACGATGAGTCAAGCGCCCTAGGCGCCTCCAGCAGTTCAGAACCGGTGGCGGTAGCGCCGCGCAAGCGGCCGAAGCCGGGAGAGCGGCGCGTGCAGATCCTCCAGGCTCTTGCTTCCATGCTCGAACAGCCGGGTGCCGAACGCGTGACCACGGCGGCTCTCGCGGCGAGGCTGGAAGTCAGCGAAGCCGCGCTCTACCGCCACTTCGCGAGCAAGGCGCAGATGTTCGAGGGCCTGATCGACTTCATCGAACAAAGTGTTTTCACCCTCGTCAACCAGATCGTCGAGCGCGATGCGCCAGGGCGCGAGCAGGCAGCACGCATCGTCGCGATGCTCGTGCAGTTTGCCGAGAAGAACCCGGGCATGACGCGCGTCATGGTGGGAGACGCATTGGTTTTCGAGAACGAGCGCCTTCAGAGCCGCATGAATCAGTTCTTCGACAAGATCGAGGCGACGCTGCGCCAATCCCTGCGGGATGCCGCATCGGAGGACGGTGCGGCCACGCCCACTGTCGATGCGCAGGTGCGGGCCTCGGCGCTTACCGCCTTCGTGGTGGGGCGGCTGCAGCGTTTTGCACGCTCGGGCTTCAGGCGCGCCCCCTCAGAGCATCTTGATGCGGCGGTTGCGCTGATGCTCTGAGCCGCGAAAGCGAATTGCGTTCTGCCCCTCAGATCATCGACTTCGCCTGATTCAGGACAAAGTCGCACGCCTTCTTGGTCAGCTCGGCCTTGAGCCCGCCGCCGGTCAGGTCGAGCTTCTTGCCCTCGGTGCTGGTCAGAATGCCCTGGGAGCCTTCCACATACCCGGTGTCGGACGCGGGCTTGCCGCCCGGGATCTTGCTCATCAGCTGATCCTTCAGGGACGAGGCGCCGTTGCCGCTCAGATAGTTGTTCTTCAGGCAGTACTCCAGCACACCCGCGGCGTTGCCCACGCTGCCGGATGTCATGGAGGACGCGCCAGCCGAGCCGCCGGCCAGCCCTTTGAGCATGTCCAGGCCCTGCGCTTGCGCGCCGCCCAGGGCACCGAGCAGGACCAGCACGAAGCCGTGCCGAGTGAATTGATTCATTTACCACTCCTTGAAAGCATGCAAAAACCTCGGAAACCATAGCGCATGACCACGGCGTGGCGACGACGACATTGAAACAGTTCGTCGGCAGAATGAGAGATCTCGACGAGCCAGCTTTCAAACATGAAGACTCCGGCCATGCCAACGCTGCCCACAGCACGACGACTGATGTCCTGGATGGCGCTGGTGGCCGTCCTGACCCTGCTGATCTGGGCCGTGGTCCGCTACGTGAGTCCGACGCCGCCGCGAACGCTCGTGATGAGCACCGGCACCGCCGACGGCGCCTATCACCGGTTCGGATTGCGCTATCAGGAGATATTGAAGGCCAACGGCATCACGCTCCAGCTGCGCACTTCGAGCGGTGCGGTCGAGAACCTTCAACGGCTCAACGAGGGCTCGGTCTCGGTGGCCTTCGTCCAAGGTGGGACCGGCGTCCTCGCACTTGACCCGGACACATCCCCGGACGCGACACCGCTGCGTTCACTGGCGACCGTGGCTTTCGAGCCGGTGTGGATCTTCACGCACACGCTCAATCTGTCGAAGGGCCTGGGCGCGCTGGCCGGCAAGCGCATCGCGGTCGGCGTTCCCGGCAGCGGAAACTACAAGGTTGCCAGCCAGTTGCTGGCCGTCTACGGGGTCGTCGTCGCCGACGGCCAGCAGAGCGCCGCGGATGGCACCACCTTCGTCAGCGCGGGCGGCATGACGGCAGCGGATCTGCTCACGAGCCACGAGGTCGATGCCGCCATCATCATCGCAGCGCCAGAGGCACCGGCCGTGCAGGCGCTCCTGTCGAACAGCGCAGTGCATCTGGCCTCGCTCGATCATGTCGAGGGCTTGGCGCGCCGGTTTCCGTACTTCCAGCCGGTGACGCTGAAGCGCGGCTCGGTGGACCCGAAGCGTGACATGCCGTCACACGACATCAACCTGTTGGCCACGACGGCAAACCTGGTAGTGCGCGACGAACTGCACCCGGCGCTGGTCTATCTGCTGCTCGAAGCCGCTCGGCAGGTGCACAGGCAGCCCAGCCTCATCAACCGGCCGGAGGATTTCCCGAATCCGCGGGCCACTGACTTCCCGTTGTCGTCGGATGCGGAGCGCTATTTCAAGAACGGTCGTCCGTTCCTGCAGAACTACCTTCCGTTCTGGGCGGCGAACTATGTGCAGCGCCTGCTCCTGCTGCTCGTGCCGTTGGCTGCAATCCTCGTCCCTCTGGCCCGGGTGTTGCCCGAACTGATCACCTGGCGTCGCCACAGCCGTTTGTATCGCCGCTACGGTGAACTGAAGTTTCTCGAGCAGGATCTGGCGTCTCGCAAACTCGACGAACGCGAGCGGTCGGAAGCCCTGGCCCGGCTCGATCACATCGAGGAGGAGATCATCGAGACCAAGTTTCCGTTGGACTTCACCGACCGCGTGTACACGCTTCGCCAGCACGTGGATTACGTGCGCGCGCAATTACAACGGCAGATCGACGGCGGCGAGCCCGCCCACAAACCGGGACGCTGAGTTCTCTCCGAAACGAAAAAAAGCCGGCTCCGCGATATGCGGATCCGGCTTTCGCCCCTGGTCGAGTCGATTACAGGGCGGCTTGGCGCGTGAAAGATACCTTCGGCTTGTTGTAGGCCGCAGGAATCTGGTCGCGATAGAAGGCGCGGCGGTCAAGGCTTTGCAGCGGGTTGTGCGCGGTCGCCACGGCAGCGGCGCGGACGGAAGAGCGGTCGGCCGTCGAAGCAATGGTCTGCACGCCGGCTTGGGCACCGTCGCTGTACGGATTGCCACTATGGGCCGCCGTCACAGCGCCGGGAGCCACTTCGGCGCGGGTGTTGCCGTTGGTCAGGGCATGCACGCCGTCATAGGTTTCTGCTTGTGCGCCCACGGCAGCGAGGAGGGAGAGGGCAGCCGCGGCGATGATCTTCGAGGTCTTCATTTCAGTTTCCTTCAATGCGATGAATGATTTCGAACCGGTCGCGGGGTGCGTCGCCATCCGTTTCCGGTAGCTCCAGCGCTCAGTGCCTGTTCACTCAGATCAGCTGGTTGGCTGGTCCGTGAAATGAAGTTTGCGCCCGATTTCTAGGTAAAAACCCTCGAAAAAGGAAGCGCGGTGTCACCCAATTGGAAACAATCGAGGCGCTCCTTTCCCCTGTCCTTTCACCCTTTAGTCGATCGCCACGCCGACTTTCTTCCCAGCCTCCACGATTTCCCGCCACGTGGCATCGTCGAGCCAGATGCCGTCTCGTTCGCGTGCGGCGCGTGCCTTGCGCTCGGGTTCTCCGGCGATCTGCACCGCATCGAAGCCGGCGCCTGGCGGGCTTTGACGCAGCCAGTCGATGAACGCCCGCGCTTCCTGTTCGAAAGCAGCTTGCGTACCCAACTTCGCCGGGTCGATCAACACCACGAGCATGCCGTTGAGCACGGTTCGCGCCGTGTCGGCCGGCCGATGCCAGGTCCCGCCACCCGTCAGCGCGCCGCCGAGCAGTTCGCAGGCCACGGCCATGCCGTAACCCTTGTGCTCGCCGAAGGTCATGAGCGCGCCGAAGAGACCATTGCTTTGCGGCACGACGACGACGCCCGGGTCATCCGTGGGCGCGCCGCGCTCGTCGATCAAGTGGCCTGGCGGCACACGCTCGCCCTTGTTGTACGCAACGCGCATCTTTCCTTGTGCCACGCGGCTGGTCGCGAAGTCGAGGATGAACGGCTCGGTGCCCGCAAGAGGCACGCCGATGCAGCAGGGGTTGGTGCCGAAACGTCCGTCTCCGCCGCCCCACGGTGCCACCACGGGCCGCGACAGAACGTTGACGAAATGCATGGCCACCAGGCCCTGCGCCGCCGCCATTTCCGCGAAGTGCCCGATGCGACCCAGGTGATGCGCGTGCGCGAGCGAGACGATGCAACTGCCGTGCTGCTTCGCGCGGGCGATGCCAAGATCCATCGCCTGCACGCCGACGATTTGCCCGTAGCCGTGCTGGCCGTCGAGCGAAAGCATCGCGCCCGCATCGAGGTTGATCTTGACCGATGCGTTCGGCTTGAGCCCGCCCTCGGCGACCGCATCGACGTAGCGCGGCACCATCCCCACGCCGTGCGAATCGTGTCCGCTGAGATTGGCGAGCACGAGATTGGCGGCGACCTGTTCGGCCTCCGCGGGACTGCTGCCCGCAGCCTGGACGATGGCTGCGACCTGCTTGCGCAGCGCGGATGCTTCAAGTGTTCTGGACATGTGTTCCTTTCAGTCACATCACCGCGCCGACTTGCCACGGAACGAATTCGTTCTGGCCGTAGCCGTGTTGTTCGCTCTTCGAATGCTCGCCGGAGGCCGTTGCCAGCACGAGGTCGAAGATCCGCTGGCCCATCTCCTGGATCGACACCGTGCCTTCCACGATCTCGCCGCAGTTGATGTCCATGTCTTCCTCCTGCCGCTGCCACAGCGCGGAGTTGGTCGCGAGCTTGAGCGAAGGCGAGGGCGCGCAGCCGTATGCGGAGCCGCGCCCCGTGGTGAAGCAGATCATGTTCGCGCCGCCCGCGACCTGCCCGGTGGCGCTCACCGGGTCATAGCCCGGCGTGTCCATGTAGACGAAGCCGTGGGTGCTCACGGGCTCGGCGTATTCGTACACCGCCTCGAGGTTGCTGGTGCCGCCCTTGGCGACCGCGCCGAGGGACTTCTCGAGGATGGTCGTGAGTCCGCCGGCCTTGTTGCCGGGAGAGGGGTTGTTGTTCATCTCGCCCTCGTTGATGGCCGTGTAGTGCTCCCACCAGCGGATGCGCTCGACCAGCTTCTCGCCGACCTCGCGCCGGACCGCACGGCGCGTGAGCAGGTGCTCGGCGCCGTACACCTCGGGCGTTTCGGACAGGATCGCCGTGCCGCCATGAGCGACCAGGAGATCCACCGCCGCGCCGAGCGCCGGATTGGCGCTGATGCCTGAGTAGCCATCGGAGCCGCCGCACTGCAGCCCGATCGTGATGTGCGCCGCGCTGCAGGGTTCGCGCTTCACCGCGTTGGCGCGCGGCAGCATCTCATTGATGAGCGCCACACCCTTTTCGACCGTCTTGCGCGTGCCGCCGGTGTCCTGGATGTTGAAGACCCGGAAGTTTTCGCCTTCGCTGAGATTGCCGGTCGCGAGCCATGCGTTGATCTGATTCGCCTCGCAGCCCAGCCCGACCACCAGCACCGCGGCGAAGTTGGCATGCGTTGCATAACCGGTCAGCGTACGCTCCAGGATCTGCATGCCCATCCCGCCCGTGTCCATGCCGCAGCCCGTTCCGTGCGTGAGGGCGACCACGCCGTCGACGTTCGGATAGTCGGCGAGCGCGGCCGGATTCGTTTTGCGCGAGAAGTGATCGGCGATCGCGCGGGCGGCAGTGGCCGAGCAATTCACGCTGGTCAGCACACCGATGTAGTTGCGCGTCGCCACGCGACCATCGGCGCGGCGGATGCCCATGAAGGTGGCTTCACGCCGCGCGGGTGGCGGTTTCACGTCGGCACCGAAGGCGTAGTCGCGCTCGAAGTGTCCCTTGTCCGGGCCCATATCGAGGTTCTGCGTGTGGACATGTTCACCGGGTGCGATCGGCTTGCTCGCGAAACCGATGATCTGGTTGTAGCGGCGCACTGGTTCGCCTTGCGCGATGGCGCGTACGGCGATCTTGTGGCCGGGCGGAATCAGCCCGCGGGCGACGACGCCTTCGACCGGCGTGCCGCCGACCAGTTGGCCGCGTGCGATCACCACATCGTCGGCGGGATGGAGTCGGATAAACGGATTCATCTTGGGGTCCTAAGCATTTGCTGCGTTGCCGCGTTGCTGGCGAATCAGGAGGAGGCTTGGGCGCGGCGCCAGCTCGCGCTGAATCTCTGGTGCGACTTGTCCATGTGCGCGTGCATGGCCTTGCGTGCGCCTTCCGCATCGCGTTCGGCGATCGCGTCGCGGATGGCTTCATGCTCGGCAATCGCGGAGCGCCAGGATTTCACGTTCTCAAAATAACCGCCGAGGCGCGTGAAGATCGGGCCCTTGCGCGAATCCCAGAAGGTCTGCACGGTCTCTGACAGCACCGCATTGCCGCAGGCATCGACGATCGCAAGATGAAAGGCCCGGTCGCCGTCGAGCGGCATCACGTTGCGGTCCGCATGCTCGCGCATCTGTTCGATGGCGCGGGTCATCGCGATGACGTCCTTGCGTTTGCCGACCGTGGCAGCGAGCGCCGCTGTCTCGCCTTCGACCACGCGGCGTGCGCGGATCAATTCAAGCGGCCCCCATTCGACGGCTTCGACCGGCGAGGCCGCGCGTTTCGAGCGATCGAGCACATAGACGCCCGAACCCGTCCTCACCTCGACCCAGCCCTCCACTTCGAGGGCGATGAGCGCCTCGCGTACAGAGGGTCGACTCACGCCCAGGGCCCTGGAGAGGTCGCGCTCCGCCGGCAATCGGTCGCCGATCGCGAATTCGCCTTTCGCGATCAGTTCGCGAAGTTGGTCGGCAATCTGGCGATAGAGGCGGCGCGGTTCGAGAGTCTGTAGCGGCACGGGTCAAGCGGCGCCTTGCGCCGCGCTTAAGGGTTGTCCTGAATTGGACAAGTGGTCAGGCCAATTCAGAATACGATCGGCACCGCGCAGCGGCCATCGGGCGAAACCCTCGACGCGCATGACTGCCAGCGGAAAACCGGCCATCCCATCATTTCAACGAGGGCATCGCATGAGACTCCAGGGCAAGACCGTGCTCGTGACCGCAGCCGGGCAAGGCATAGGCTACGCCAGCGCACTGGCGCTCGCGGCTGAGGGTGCGCAAGTCTGGGCAACAGACGTCAACGAGAAATTGCTCGAGCGCTACGCAGGCGTCGCCAACGTCCAGGCCGCCAAGCTCGATGTGCTCGACAAGGCTGCCATCGGCGCCTTCATCAAAACGCTGCCTGCGCTCGATGTGCTCTTCAACTGCGCGGGCGTGGTGCACAACGGCACGGCCCTGCAGGCCACCGACGACGATCTCGACTTTGCCTTTCACCTCAACGTGCGCGCGCAGTTCCGACTGATTCAGGCGGTCCTGCCGGGCATGCTCGCGAAAGGCCGCGGCAGCATCATCAACATGGCCAGTGTGTGCTCGAGCATCAAGGGCTTGCCGAATCGCTGCGTGTACGGCACCACCAAGGCGGCGGTCCTGGGCCTGACCAAGAGTGTTGCTGCGGACTACGTGGCCCAGGGCATTCGCTGCAACGCGGTGTGCCCCGGCACGGTCGATACGCCCTCGCTCGGCGAGCGCATCAATGCCAATCCCGATCCGGTCGAAGCGCGCAAGGCCTTCATCGCGCGCCAGCCGATGGGTCGGCTTGCGCAGCCCGAAGAGATCGCGCCGCTGATCGTGTTCCTCGCCAGCGACGAATCCCAGTTCGTCACCGGACAGGCCTATGCGGCCGACGGCGGTATCACCATATGAATCAACTCGACTTCGCCGGCCGGCATGCGGTCGTGACCGGCGGAGCCACCGGCCTCGGCTACGGCATTGCGCAACGCCTGCTGGCTTCCGGCGGCAGCGTGACCATTTGGGACCGCGACGGCGAGGCGGCCACCAAGGCGGCATGGACGCTCGGTGCAAAGGCTTTCGCGCTCACCGTCGACGTGACGCAGCAGCCTTCGGTAGCGAAGGCAGTTGCCGCCACGCTCGCGCAGGCGCGTCGCATCGATGCGCTCGTCAACAGCGCCGGCATCACCGGACCGAACACCCGGCTCTGGGAATATCCGGTCGATGCATGGCGGCAAGTGATCGACGTCAACCTCAACGGTCCCTACATCTGCTGCCGCGAAGTCGTCGCGCAGATGCGGGCGCAGGGCTACGGGCGCATCGTCAACATCGCCTCGGTCGCGGGCAAGGACGGCAATCCCAATGCCAGCGCCTACAGCGCGAGCAAGGCGGGGCTGATCGCACTCACCAAATCGCTCGGCAAGGAACTGGCCGACACAGCGATCCGCGTCAACTGCGTGACGCCGGCGGCGGTGAAGACCGCGATCTTCGATCAGATGACGCCGGACCACATCGCGTTCATGCTCTCCAAGATTCCCATGGGGCGCTTCGGCAAGGTCGAGGAAATCGCGGCGATGGTCGCCTGGCTTTGCACCGAAGATTGCTCCTTCTCGACCGGTGCGGTGTTCGATCTCTCGGGCGGCCGTTCAACGTATTGATGCATGCACACTGAAAGGACTGACTGATGAAACTCGTTCGCTATGGCAATCCGGGCAAGGAAAAGCCGGGCCTCATCGATGACGACGGCAAGCTGCGCGATCTCAGCGGCGTGGTCAAGGACATCGGCGCGGAGCAATTGAGCGACGCCGCCCTGGCCAAGCTGCGCAAGTCAAAGGTCGACAAGTTGCCGCTGGTGAAGGGCAAGCCGCGCTTCGGTTGCCCGGTGGCGAATGTCGGCAAGTTCATCGCGATCGGACTCAACTATGCCGACCACGCCGCGGAATCGGGTCTGCCGATCCCGGCCGAGCCCGTGGTCTTCATGAAGGCCATCAGCTGCATCCAGGGTCCGGACGATCCGGTCATGCTGCCGAAGGGCTCCGTCAAGAGCGACTGGGAAGTCGAACTCGGCGTGGTGATCGGCGCGCGTGCGCGCTATGTGTCGCAGAAGGACGCGCTCAACTTCGTCGCCGGCTACTGCACCATCAACGATGTCAGCGAGCGCGAATACCAGATCGAGCGCGGCGGCACCTGGGACAAGGGCAAGGGATGCGACACCTTCGGGCCCATCGGCCCTTGGCTGGTGACGCGCGATGAAGTTCCGAATCCGCAGAAGCTTTCGATGTGGCTCGACCTCAACGGCAAGCGCATGCAGACCGGCAGCACCAAGACCATGATCTTCAGCGTCGCCAAGATCGTGAGCTACCTGAGCCAGTTCATGACCCTGATGCCGGGCGATGTCATCACCACCGGCACGCCGCCGGGCGTCGGCCTCGGCATGAAGCCGCCGCTGTTCCTGAAGAAGGGCGACGTGATGACCCTGGGCGTCGAGGGCCTGGGCGAGCAACGTCAGGAAGTCGTGCCGTTCAAGCTCTGACCGCGCTGCGCTGACATCACCACGCGACGACGGTGAAGTACCAGTTCGATTTCGCGTCTGTGCTGGCGCAATGGCCTCTGCTGCTCGAGGGCGCGTGGGTCACAGTCCAGCTGTCGTTCCTGTCGACCGTGATCGGCTTCGTCCTCGGTGCCTTGTGTGCCGTCGGGCGCGGCAGCCGCCATGTGTGGCTGCGGCGGCTGGTCGGGGTTTACGTGGAGGGAATCCGCAACACGCCACTGCTGATCCAGAGCTACTTCCTGATCTTCGGCCTGTCGAGCGTGGGCGTGACGATGCCGATCATCGTGGGCGCGGTGCTGGCGCTGGTCATCAACATCGGCGCCTACACCTGCGAGATCATCCGCGCGGGCATCGAGTCGATCCACAAGGGTCAGCTCGAAGCCGCCGACTGCCTCGGCATGTCGAAGCTGCAGGTGTTCTGGCACGTGATCCTGCGGCCCGCGGTGGAGCGCGTGTATCCGTCGCTCACCAGTCAGTTCGTGCTGCTGATGCTGGCGTCGAGCATCATGTCGTCGATCGGCGCCGAAGAACTGCTGGGCATTGCCAATCGCATCCAGTCCGACACCTTCCGCAATTTCGAGATATTCCTCGTGCTGTGGGCGGTGTACCTGATGTTGTCGTACCTGATGCGCCTCGGTTTCTGGCTGCTGGGCCAGATCGTGTTCACGCGCCGTCGCAAGCTCGGCACTCCGCTATGACCCACGAACAACTTGGCTACCTGTTGCTGGGCGCGGTCGGCACGCTGGAACTGTCGATCCTGACCTTCATCGTCGGCGGGCTCGCCGGCCTGTCGGTGGCGCTTTCGCGCATCGCACCGGTGCGCGCTGTGCGCATGGCCTCGGGCGCCTACATCCAGCTCATACAGGGCACGCCGCTGCTGGTGCTGATGGGGCTGTGCTTCTACGGGCCGAACATCCTTGGCATCGGTTCCGTGCCCGCTCTCCTGGCCGCGGCATTGGCGATGACCATCTATTCGAGCGCCTTCCTCGGCGAGATCTGGCGCGGCTGCATCCAGTCCGTGCACAAGAGCCAATGGGAAGCGGCCGAGTGCATCGGCCTCACGCGCTGGCAGCGCATGGTCAAGGTGGTGTTGCCGCAGGCGCTGCGCATCGCGACGCCACCGACGGTGGGCTTCATGGTACAGATCATCAAGAACACCTCGATTGCCTCGCTGGTCATCGGCTTTGCCGAACTCTCCTACAACGCCAAGGTGCTGAACAACTCGACATTCCAGCCCTTCATCTATTTCGGCTGCGCCGCGCTGCTGTACTTCGCGATGTGCTATCCGCTGTCGCGATGGAGCCGCGGGCTGGAAAGGAAACTCAATGCAAGCCGTGGTTGAACTCGACCAGGTCCACAAGCGCTTCGGCGCGCTGCACGTGCTGCGCGGCGTCTCGTTCCGCGTCACCAAGGGCCAGGTGGTGGCCATCATCGGCAAGAGCGGGTCGGGCAAGAGCACGGCGCTGCGCTGCATCGACCGGCTCGAGACCGTCGACAGCGGCCGCATCGAGGTCTGTGGACATGCGGTGCACGACGCGGCGCTCGACGTGCGCGCGCTGCGTCGCGACGTGGGCATCGTGTTCCAGAGCTACAACCTGTTCCCGCATCTCACCGTGCTGCAGAACATCACGCTCGGCCTGACCTCGGTCAAGCGTTTGGGCCAATCCGATGCGCGCGCAATCGCGATGGAAGTGCTGGCGCATGTCGGGTTGGCAGAAAAGGCCGACGCCTACCCCGAGCAGCTCTCGGGCGGCCAGCAGCAGCGCGTGGCGATCGCTCGCTCGCTCGCGATGAAGCCGCAGGTCATGCTGTTCGACGAGGTCACCTCGGCGCTCGATCCGGAACTGACCGGCGAAGTGCTCAAGGTCATCGAGAAGCTCGCGCACGAGGGCATGACCATGGTGCTGGTGACGCACGAAATGGCGTTCGCCCGCGGCGTCGCGGACAAGATCGTCTACATGCATCAGGGGCTGGTCTGGGAGGAGGGCGATGCGTCGATGCTCGCCGATCCGAAGACTCCCGAGTTGCGCCAGTTCCTCGGCAATGGTCTTTGACCGCACATTGCTTTCGTCCCTTTCTTTTTCAAACAACCCCAAGGATCACGAGACATGAAACCCTTTCAAGAACGCCGCCTGCACCTGCTGCTTTCGGGCCTGCTGCTGGCCGGCTCCGCACTCGGCCTGAGCGTCGCGGCGCACGCCGACCAGTTGGACACCATCACCGCAGCCAAGAAGATCCGCGTCGCGATCGACCTGGGCGTGCCGCCCTACGGCATGAAGGACGACAAGCTCAACTCCACAGGCTCCGACGTCGAGACCGCGCAGTTGCTCGCGAAGGACCTGGGACTCGAACTCGAGATCGTGCCGACCACGGGTGCCAACCGCATTCCGTTCTTGCAGACTGACAAGGCCGACATCGTGATCTCGAGCCTCTCGGTCACGCCTGAGCGCGAGAAGGTGATCGACTTCTCCATTCCCTACGCGGGCATCTCGGCGGTGGTGGGCGCGCCCAAGAGCATGGAAATCAAGAGCGCGGCCGACCTGTCGGGCAAGAAGGTCATCGCCACGCGCGGCACCACCAACGACCAGGAAGTCACCAAGATCCTGCCGAAGGACGCGACGATCGTGCGCTTCGACGACGACGCCACTTCCATCACCGCGGTCGTCAGCAACCAGGCCGACATCTTCGCGACGGCGCCGCCGCTCCTCAAGGCCATCAACGAAAAGAATCCGGCCAAGCAGATGGAGGTGAAGTTCGTGATGAAGGTCAACATGCTCGCCATCGGCTTCCGCAAGGGCGAGGCCAAGCTCAAGGAGAAGGTCGACGCCTGGGTGCGCACCAACCTCAAGAACGGCAAGCTCAATGCGATCTACAAGAAGTTCCATGGTGCGGACCTTCCCGACGAAGTGACCAAGGCCGGGGCATGAACCCCCACGTATCGTCATGGCAAAGATCGACCAAGTCGAGATCGCGCAGATCGACATCGCGCCGAAGGTGCGGCGCACCGACGCCATCCAGTCCTTCGTCACGCAGGAGACCGTGCTGGTCACGCTGCGCTGCGACGACGGCTCGGCCGGCACCGGCTACACCTACACCATCGGCACCGGCGGGTCGTCGATCGTGGCGCTGCTACGCGATCACCTCGCGCCGCTGCTGATCGGCCGCGACCCGCAGACCTACGAGGCGATCTGGCGCGACCTGTTCTTTCACACCCACGCCACCGCCGTCGGCGCCATCACCAGCCTGGCGCTCGCGGCCGTCGACACCGCACTGTGGGATCGCAACTGCCGTGCCGCGGATCTGCCGCTGTGGCGCATGGCGGGCGGTGCCAAGGCGCGCGTGCCGGTCTACACCACCGAGGGCGGCTGGCTGCACCTGGAGCCCGGCGAGCTCGTTGCGCAGACGCTGGCCGCGAAGGCCGAGGGCTTCCTGGGCGCCAAGCTCAAGGTCGGCAAGCCGCACGTCGCGCAGGACATGGCGCGCCTGTCGGCGGTGCGCGACGCCGTCGGCGCGGACTTCGAGCTGATGGTCGATGCGAACCAGAGCATGTCGCTCTCCGAAGCGATCCGGCGCGCGCGCCAGTACGCCGAGCTCGATCTCGCCTGGTTCGAGGAGCCCATGCCGGCCGAGCACGTGGCCGCGCATGCGCAACTGCTCGCGAGCACCACCGTGCCGATCGCGGTCGGCGAGTCGATGTACCACCTGTCGCAGTTCGGTGAGTACATCCGGCAGGACGCCTGCTCCATCGTGCAGGCGGACGTGGCGCGTGTCGGCGGCATCACGCCCTGGCTCAAGATCGCGCACCTCGCGGAGGCGCACAACCTCGCGATGTGCCCGCACTTCCTGATGGAGCTGCACGTGAGCCTGTGCGCGGCTGTGCCGAATTCGCGCTGGGTCGAATACATTCCGCAGCTCGACGACCTGACGACCAGCCGCTTGCACATCGAGGCCGGCCATGCGTTGGCGCCCGAGACGCCCGGGCTGGGGATCGAGTGGGATGTGGATCAGCTCAAGGCGCGGCGGAGCTTTGAGCCGATCGTGATCTGAACCCGCGCCGAGCCTGGCGTTGGCCTACTGGTAAATCAGAAAAGTCGCGCCCTAATCGAGAACGGGTAGCGATCCCTTTCGGCGAGACTTGAAATCCCGTTCGACGCGTGTCCGTTGCGCGTGCGGGATGCCAATTCTCATCGTTCAGGGTCAGCGCTCAGATGTCTCATTTCAATCGGCTCGCCACGGCGGGCCTCGTCGCATTCGGCTTCACCTCCGCCGCATTTGCAAGTGCATCCGAACACTGGTCGTATGGCGGTCATACCGGCCCCGGAGAATGGGCCGCATTGGCTGAAGAGAATCGGCTTTGCGGTATCGGACAGCGGCAATCGCCCATTGATCTTCGGGGAAGCAAGGCCGCTCCTCTTGCGGACCATGATGTGGCGATCCGCTTCGGCAAGGCGACCGGCAAGCTGCTCAACAACGGCCATACCATCCAGATGGATGTGAATGAAAGCGACGGCAATGCGGTCACTTTCAAGGCCCGCGACTACCCGTTGGCGCAGTTCCATTTCCACACGCCCAGCGAACATCGTCTGGATGGCAAGTCGTTCCCGATGGAGATGCACCTTGTCGGCAAGGGCGACCGCGGAAAGCTCACTGTCGTGGGCGTTTTCATCAAGGCAGGCAGTCAAAACCATGCACTTGCACCGCTGTTCGCCAATCTGCCGGCATCGAATGACGCCCCGCGCGATGCGCAGATCGACCTCGACGCGCTGCTGCCGAAAGGGCGCAAGGCACTGCTCTACACCGGGTCGCTGACGACACCCCCTTGCAGGGAGAGCGTCAACTGGGTGGTGCTGAAAGAACCGATCGAAATGTCGCGCAACCAGATCAACGCCTTCCGGAAGCTGTTCCGCGACAACCATCGACCGATTCAGCCCGCCAACGGGCGCATGGTCGTCGAAGAGTCGGCGGACTTGTGGTGAAGGGGTGGCACGCAGGAGCGCTTCTGGCGGCCTCGGTGCTGGCGCTGGGTGGATGCGGTTCGCTCCTCGCTGAAAGCGCGTCGGCCGGAGCGGGTATTGCCAGCGGGGTGATCGCCAGTGCGATCACGGACAACGCCGGCGTAGCGGCCGGCATCGGGATCGGCGTACAGGCCATTGCCCGTGCCGGTATTCAGTATCAGCAGCGAAAGATCCACGAAGAGGCGCAACAACAGATCGCACAGGTCGCTGGACCGCTCAAGGTCGGCCAGATCAAGCCTTGGAAGACCTCGCTTTCGCTTCCCCTCGAGTCCGATGAAGCGGGTCGCGTGACGGTCAGCCGCGTCATCAGTTCCGGCGAGCTCGATTGCAAGGAGATCGTCGTGTCGGTGGAGCAGAGCGGACGGGATGCGTTGCCGATCAGTGAGTTCTACGTGGCGGCCATCTGTCGCAGCGGGAGCCGCTGGGCCTGGGCTTCAGCCGAGCCTTCGACGGAGCGCTGGGGCGCCTTGCAATGATGGGCAAAGACCTTGCTGTCGCCGCGTCCAGGTTCGTTGCGGCAATGGCATGCGTTGCCGCGCTGAGCGCCTGCAGTTCCATCGGGGGCGTCGCAGGCGCTGTGACGGGGGTGGCATCGGGCGCTGCAGCTTCCAATCCTGCCGTGGGTGTCGCCATCGGGATCGGTGTGCAGGCGGGCGTGAACGAATCGATCAATGCACTTCTGCGCCGCTGGAGCCACGAAGAGCAGACGCAGATCGCGTCCCTCATCGGCAAGATGAAGGTTGGAGAGCGCCGGCCGTGGGAAATTCGCCACGCGGTGCCCTACGGAAACGCGCAAGGCGAAGTCACCGTTGCACGAGCGTTCAAGACGTCCTTGGCGGCGTGCAAGGAGGCGGTGTTTTCGGTGGACGATGTCGAAGCCAAGATGGCCGGCGCACCGCAGCCTCGCTTCGTGACCTTTGCTTGCCAAGGAGCGGACGGATGGAAATGGGCGATTGCGGAGCCCGCTGTCTCGCGTTGGGGGGCGCTGCAATAGGAAGCTGCGAGCAGCGAGGCCGGGACTGATTCCCGAGGCACTCGCGTTTCCAAAGACCCGCAGTATTTGCGGGTCTTTGTGCTTTGGAGTGGCGGAAAAGTCCTGCAAAATAGAACGATCGTTCGTTTTATTTTGAAATCCCTCCGATGCCCGCGTCCCCCGCTTCCGCCAAGTCCGCTCGCGCGCCCCAGAAGGGCCAGCAGACAAAGGCCGTCATCATCGATGCCGCCCTGAACCTCGCCGCGCAGATCGGTCTGGAGGGCCTGTCGATCGGGGCCCTCGCCGAAGTGACGCAGATGAGCAAGTCGGGCGTGTTCGCCCACTTCGGCTCGCGCGAGGAACTCCAGATCTCGGTGGTGCGCGAGTACCACTCGCGTTTCGAACAAGAAGTCTTCTACCCCGCGCTCGAGGCCCCACGCGGCCTGCCGCGCCTGCGCGCCCTGTTTGCCAACTGGATGAAGCGCACCTCCGCCGAGATCGACTCCGGGTGCATCTACATCAGTGGCGCGGTCGAATTCGACGACCGGCCCGGCCCGGTGCGCGACGCGCTGGCCGATTCGGTCAACACCTGGCTCGACGCCATGTACCGCGCCGTCGTGCAGGCCAAGACGGAAGGCCATCTCCGCGATGACGCCGACGAGAAGCAGATCGCTTTCGAGATCCATGCGCTGATCCTGGCGCTGCACTACGAAGCCCGCTTCCTGCGCTCGCCCGAATCGCTGGCGCGAGCCAACGTCGGTTTTGACAACATCCTTGTACGCAGCGCGTCGCCGGACGCGCCGCTCGCCACCGCCGAAGCCCGCCCGACGCGACGCCAGCTGAAGACCGTCCCCTGAGCCGCACGGCTCGACGCACCCCTTTTTCTTCCTTACTTTCACTTTCCGGAGTCTCCACATGCCCGCTTACACCCCACCTCTTCGCGACATGCAATTCGTGATGCACGAGGTGCTGAAGGTCACCGAAGAATTCAAGGCGATGCCCAAGCATGCCGAGGTCGATGCGGACACCATCAACGCGGTGCTCGAAGAGGGCGGCAAGTTCGCCTCCGAAGTGACCTTCCCGCTCAACATCAACGGTGACGAGGAAGGCTGCGTGCTCGACAAGACCACGCACGAAGTGAAGACCCCCAAGGGCTTCAAGGACGCCTATGCCCAATACGTCGAAGGCGGCTGGGCGGCGCTATCGTGCGACCCTGCCTACGGTGGTCAGGGCCTGCCTTTTGTCGTGAACCAGTGCATCTACGAAATGCTCAACTCGGCCAATCAGGCCTGGACGATGTACCCCGGCCTGTCGCACGGCGCTTATGAAGCGCTCGTGGCCCACGGCACCGACGCGCAAAAGAAGACCTACCTGCCCAAGCTCACGACCGGCGAATGGACCGGCACCATGTGCCTGACCGAACCTCATTGCGGCACCGACCTCGGCATGCTGCGCACCAAGGCCGAACCGCAAACCGACGGCACCTACAAGCTGACCGGCAACAAGATCTTCATCTCGGCCGGCGAACACGACATGGCCGAGAACATCATCCACCTTGTGCTCGCGCGCCTGCCGGACGCGCCCAAGGGCAGCAAGGGCATCAGCCTTTTCGTGGTGCCGAAGTTCAACGTCAACGCCGACGGCTCGCTCGGAAGCCGCAACGGCATCTATTGCGGCGGCCTCGAGCACAAGATGGGTATCCACGGCAACGCGACGGCGCAGATGGTGCTCGAAGCCGCCAGCGGCACGCTCGTCGGCGAGCCCAACAAGGGCCTGGCCGCGATGTTCGTGATGATGAATGCCGCCCGCCTGGGCGTGGGCAACCAGTCGCTCGGCTTGACCGAAGTGGCCTTCCAGAACGCCCTGGCCTATGCCAAGGACCGCATCCAGATGCGCTCGCTCTCTGGCGTGAAGGCCAAGGACAAGGAAGCCGATCCCATCATCGTGCACCCCGACGTGCGCAAGATGCTGATGACCGCCAAGGCCTACGCCGAAGGCGGCCGCGCATTGGCCATCTACTGCACGCTGCTGCTCGACAAGGAGCACAACCATCCCGACGAGAAGGTGCGCAAGGACTCCGGCGAGATCGTCGCGCTGCTGACGCCCATCGTGAAGGCCTTCATCACCGACAACGGCCACATTGCCACCAACGCCTGCATGCAGGTCTTCGGCGGCCACGGCTTCATCAAGGAATGGGGCATGGAGCAGTTCGTGCGCGACAACCGCATCAACATGATCTATGAAGGCACCAACACCATCCAGTCGCTGGACCTGCTGGGCCGCAAGGTGCTGGGCAACAACGGCGCGACGCTGAAGAAGTTCGGCAAGCTGGTCGGCAAGCTGGTGGAAGAAGAAGGCGTCAACGAGAAGATGAGCGAGTTCATCACGCCGGTGGCCATCCTGGGCGACCAGCTCACCAAGTTCACGACCGAGATCGGCTTCAAGGGCTTCCAGAATCCGGATGAAGTCGGCGCAGCGGCTGTCGACTACCTGCGCGTCGCGGGCCACTTCGTGTTCGGCTATCTCTTCGCGTTGATGGCGCGTACGGCGCTGCGCGAGATCGCCGCCGGAAACACCGACCCGTTCTACCAGGCCAAGCTGCAGACCGCGCGCTTCTACTTCGCCAAGCTCTTTCCCGAGACCGCGACCTTGATGCGCACCGCGCGTGCCGGCGCCGCGCCGCTGATGAACACCGACGCCGCGCTGGCTTGAACGCCATGAAAGCGCTCTTCGCAGCCATCGTGCTGGTAGCCGGCGCCACATCGGCGCTGGCGCAGATGAGCCCCGTGGGCCTCTGGCGCAGCGTCGACGACAAGACTGGCGAGTCCAAGGCAGAGATCCGCATTGGCGAATCGGGCGGTGCACTGCAAGGCCGCATCGAGAAGACGCTCAAGAAGGACGCCAAGCCCGACGCCGCGTGCGAGGAATGCACCGATGACCGCAAGGGCAAGCCGATCGCCGGGCTCGAAATCATCCGGGGCGGCAAGAAGGCCGAGGGCAAGGACGTCTGGGAAGGCGGAAAGATCCTCGACCCCGAAAACGGCAAGGAATACCGCGCGAGCTTCACCCCAATCGACGGTGGAAAGAAGTTGGAGGTACGCGGCTACCTCGGCCCCTTCTGGCGCACCCAAACCTGGAACCGCGCGCAGTGAGCGCGGCCCATCAATCCAAGTAGCAAACACACCATGTCCAGATTTCAAGTGAAAAAGGTCGCCGTGCTCGGCGCCGGCGTGATGGGCGCGCAGATTGCCGCGCATCTCGTCAATGTGCGTGTGCCGGTCGTGCTGTTCGACCTGCCGGCCAAGGAAGGGTCGAAGAACGGTATCGTCTCGCGTGCCATCGACAACCTCAAGAAGCTCAAGCCCGCGCCGCTCGGCGACGTGGCCGATGCCGGCCTGATCGAGCAGGCCAACTACGAAGTCGATCTCGCCAAGCTTGGTGAATGCGACCTGGTGATCGAAGCGATCGCCGAGCGCATGGACTGGAAGCTCGATCTCTACAAGAAGATCGCGCCGCACGTGGCCAAGCATTCGATCCTGGCCTCGAACACTTCGGGCCTGTCGATCACCAAGCTCAGCGAGGCGCTGCCGGAGGCGCTCAAGCCGCGCTTCTGCGGGATCCACTTCTTCAACCCACCGCGCTACATGTTCCTGGTCGAGCTGATCAACACGCCGACTACCGAGCCGCAGGTGCTCGACGAACTCGAAGCCTTCGTCACCAGCACGCTCGGCAAGGGCGTGGTGCGTGCGCACGACACGCCCAACTTCATCGCCAACCGTGTCGGCATCGCCGGCATGCTGGCGACGCTGAAGGAAGTCGAGAAGTTCGGCCTCGCGCCGGACGTGGTGGATGACCTCACCGGCAAGAAGCTCGGCCGCGCCAGTTCGGGCACCTTCCGCACGGCCGACGTGGTCGGGCTCGACACGTTGGCGCACGTCGTCAAGACGCTGCAGGACAACCTGGACGAGAAGAGCGATCCGTTCTATCCGAACTTCGCGACGCCGCCGGTGCTCGCCAAGCTGCTCGAACTGGGCAACCTCGGCCAGAAGACCAAGGCCGGCTTCTTCAAGAAGGCTGGCCGCGACATCCTGCGCTTCGACCTGGCCAAGGGCGAGTACGTGCCTTCCGGCGACAAGGCGGATGAGGTCTACGGTCGCATGCTCAAGAAGCCCGCGCCCGAACGCCTGAAACTGCTGCGCGAGAGCGAAGGCGCGCAGGGCCAATTCCTCTGGGCCATCTTGCGTGACAGCTTCCACTACGCGGCCGTTCACCTCGCGACCATCGCCGAAAGCGCGCGCGACATCGACTTCGCAATGCGCTGGGGCTTCGGCATGAAGCAGGGGCCGTTCGAGCTCTGGCAGGAAGCGGGCTGGAAACAGGTCGCGACCTGGATCCAGGAAGACATCGATGCGGGCAAGGCGCTGTCGACCGCCCCGCTGCCGAAGTGGGTGTTCGAAGGCCCGGTGGCCGAAGCCGGCGGTGTGCACACGCCCGAAGGCTCGTGGAGCGCTTCGCAGAATCGCTTCGTCGCACCGCGCCGCTTGCCGGTGCATGCACGCCAGCTGTTCGCCGAAAGCGTCCTCGGCGCGAACGCACTCGATGCGAACAAGGCCGGCACCACCATCCAGGACGAAGGCGACGTGCGCCTGTGGACGCTGGACGGCGAAGTACTGATCGCCAGCATTCATTCCAAGATGCACGCCATCAGCCCGGATGTGGCCGAGGCCCTCGCCGCGGGCGTCGAGCTCGCCGAGAAGGACTACAAGGCGATGGTGATCTGGTCGCCCGACGAAGTGTTTTCGGTCGGCGCTGACTTGCAGGCCATGCTCCCGGCCTTCGTGGTTGCCGGCATCGGCGCGGTCGAAGCAGCCGAGGAAGAGCTCCAGAAGGTCATGCTCAAGATCCGCTACGCCAGCGTGCCGGTGATCTCGGCCGTGCGCGGCATGGCCTTGGGTGGCGGCTGCGAACTCGCGGTTCACTCGGCGAAGCGCGTTGCGGCGATGGAAAGCTATATCGGTCTCGTGGAAGTGGGCGTGGGCCTCATCCCCGGCGCCGGCGGTCTGACCTACATCGCGCGCCGTGCCGCCGAGAACGCGGCGGCCTCGACTGGCACCGACCTGCTGCCCTTCCTGACCGAAGGCTTCACCGCCGCGGCCATGGCCAAGGTGGGCACCGGCGCGCTGGATTCGAAGAAGCTGGGCTACCTGCTGGACAGCGACGTGATCGTCCCGAACAAGGACGAACTGCTCTACGTCGCCTTGCAGCAGGCCAAGTCGATGGCCGATGCCGGATGGCGTCCGCCGCTGCGTCGTACCTTCAAGGTCGCGGGTCGCAGTGGGGCGGCCACGATCAAGGGCCAGTTGGTCAACATGCGCGACGGCGGCTTCATCAGCGCCCACGACTTCCACATCGCGAGCCTGATCGCGGAAGTGGTGACCGGCGGCGACATCGATGCCGGCTCGCTCGTGACCGAGGAATATCTGATGACGCTCGAGCGCAAGGCTTTCTGCTCACTCATCGTGCATCCCAAGACGCAAGAGCGAATCATGGGCATGCTCTCGACCGGCAAGCCGGTGCGGAACTAAGGACAGACATCATGAGCAAACAAATCCAGGACGCCTACATCGTCTCCGCGACCCGCACGCCGATTGGCAAGTCGCATCGCGGCTACTTCCGCAACTACCGTCCCGACGACCTGCTCGCGACCACGCTGAAGGCAGCGCTCGCGGCAGTGCCTGGGCTCGATCCGAAGGCGATCGAGGACATCATCTGCGGTTGCGCGATTCCCGAATCGCAGCAGGGGCTCAACGTCGCGCGCATCGGCGCCGTGCTGGCGGGCCTGCCCAACAGCATCGGCGGGATCACGGTCAATCGCTTCTGCGCATCGGGCCTGTCGGCCGTGCAGATGGCGGCGGACCGCATCCGCGTCGGCGAGGCCGAGGTGATGATCGCGGCCGGCGTCGAAAGCATGAGCATGGTGCCGATGATGGGCAACTCGCCCTCGTTGTCGCCGTCGATCTTCGAGCGTGAAGGCGACGTGGGCATTGCCTACGGCATGGGTCTCACGGCTGAGAAGGTGGCACAGCAATGGAAGGTCAGCCGCGAGGCGCAGGACGCCTTTGCACTGCAATCGCATCAGCGCGCACTGGCTGCGCAGCAGGCCGGTGAATTCAGCGCCGAGATCACGCCGATCGAGGTGACCGACCGCATGCCCAATCTTGAAACTGGGGAAGTGATCACGAAGACCCGCACCGTCAGCCTGGATGAAGGCGCGCGTCCTGACACGTCGATCGAGGGGCTCGCCAAGCTGCGCACGGTGTTCGCTGCGCGCGGCACCGTCACCGCCGGCAACAGTTCGCAGACGTCCGACGGCGCTGGCGCGCTCATTCTCGCGAGCGAGAAAGCGTGCAAGCAGTTCGACCTGAAGCCGCTCGCGCGTTTCGTGAGCTTTGCCAGCAAGGGCGTGCCGCCGCACATCATGGGTATCGGCCCAATCGAGGCGATCCCTGCTGCGTTGCGCTACGCCGGGCTGGCGCAGGACGCCATCGACTGGATCGAACTCAACGAAGCCTTCGCGGCGCAATCGCTCGCGGTGATGAACACGCTGGGCCTCGATCCGGCCAAGGTCAACCCGATGGGCGGCGCCATAGCGCTGGGACATCCGCTGGGCGCGACGGGCGCCATCCGCTCTGCCACCGTGGTGCACGCACTGCAGCGCAAGAAGCTGAAGTACGGCATGGTCACGATGTGCGTGGGCATGGGGCAGGGCGCGGCAGGGATCTTCGAGCGCGTCTGACGTCTCAGGGTTTGTGAGCAGGTGCAGGCGTCTCCCACACGACTGCACGACCCGTCACCACGGAGGCACACTCCCGCCATGAAGACACATCCTCTCGACCAGGCCCTCGCGCTGTCGCACAGCGACATTCGCGCGGGGCTCTTCTCCGGCACGACGAGCCAGGACTACTGGAACATGGTCGGGCCTTTCGGCGGCACGACCGCAGCGGTCATGCTTCAGTCGGTGCTGCGGCATCCCGACCTGCTCGGGGAGCCCGTCGCACTGACGGTGAACTATGCCGCCGCGTTGGGCGCAGGTTCGTTCGAGGTGTTGGCCGTGCCGGTGCGCACCAACCGATCGACGCAGCACTGGACCATCGAGATGGCTCAGGCCGACGCGGACGGCAAGCGGCACGTCACGACGACGGGAACGGTGGTCACGGCCGTGCGCCGCGAGACCTGGGGCGCAAACGACCTGCCGATGCCCGATGTACCCTCGCCCGAGGCAGTGCCGCGGCTGGCCATCGGTCCGGCGAAGGTGGAATGGCTCCAGCGGTACGAGATGCGCCCCATCAAGGGCATCATTCCCACGCGATGGGACGGTAGTGGCGACCACAGCGAAACGCTCATGTGGCTGCGCGATGACGCGCCGCGTCCATTGGACTTTGCCTCGCTCGCCGCACTGAGCGACACCTTCTATCCCCGCGTCTGGTTGCGGCGGGCCACGCCGGTGCCGATTGGCACGGTGTCGATCACGACTTATTTCCACACCGACGCGGCGCTGCTCGACCAGGTCGGCACCGGCTACCTGCTGGGACGCGCGACGGGGCAACAATTCCGCAATGGCTATTTCGACCAGGCTGCGCAGCTATGGAGCGAAACCGGCGCGTTGCTCGCAACCAGTAACCAGATCGTCTATTTCAAGGAGTGATCGTGGCATCTACCAAGGCAGCATTGATCGTCGGCGCAGGCGACGCCACCGGCGGCGCGATCGCACGCCGCTTCGCACGCGGGGGCTACGCGACCTGCGTCACGCGACGCAGTCTCGACAAGCTCCAGCCGCTGGTCACGCAGATCGAGGCCGAAGGCGGCAAGGCCCATGCCTTCGCGAGCGATGCACGCAAGGAAGAGGAAGTCGTCGCGTTGGTCGAGCAGATCGAGTCGACCATCGGGCCGATCGAAGTGCTGGTGTTCAATATCGGCGCCAACGTGCCCGAAAGCATCCTGGCGGAAACCGCGCGCAAGTATTTCAAGGTCTGGGAAATGGCCTGCTTCTCGGGCTTCCTGAACGGGCGCGAAGTGGCCAAGCGCATGGTGGGGCGCGAACTGCCCGAAGGCGCGCACCGAGGAACGATCATCTTCACCGGCGCCACGGCATCGCTGCGCGGCGCCGCGAACTTCGGCGCTTTTTCGGGCGCGAAGATGGCATTGCGCGCACTCGCGCAAAGCATGGCGCGAGAGCTGGGCCCGCGTGGCATTCACGTGGCGCATTCGATCATCGACGGCGCCATCGACACTGAATTCATCCGCAGCAACTTCCCGGAACGCTATGCGCTCAAGGCAGAGGATGGCATCCTCAATCCCGAGCACATCGCGGATGCCTACTGGATGCTGCATTCGCAGCCACGCGATGCCTGGACGCACGAGCTCGACCTGCGGCCGTGGACCGAGAAGTTCTGAGGAGACAACACACATGACGATGCGATCGGTCGATTTCTATTTCGACTTCGGCAGCCCTGCCTCCTACCTTGCCGCCACGCAGTTGCCGAAGCTTTGCACTGATGCGGGGGCGGAACTGGTCTGGAAGCCGATGCTGCTGGGCGGCGTGTTCCAGGCCACGGGCAACCATTCGCCGGCGACAATCCCAGCCAAAGCGCCTTATGTGTTCACGGATTTCGCGCGTTTTGCGCGCCGCTACGGGGTGCCGATCAAGTTCAATCCTCATTTCCCCATCAACACGCTCGTGTTGATGCGTGGCGCCACCGGCATGCAGATGCATGAGCCCGACCGCTTCCAGGCCTATGTCGATGCCGTCTATCACGCGATGTGGGTCGAGCCGCGCAACTTGAACGACCCGTCGACGGTGGGTGCCGTGTTGCAGGAAGCGGGATTCGATGCCGCGAAGCTGCTCGCGCTGGCCAACGCGCAGGACGTGAAGGACCGCCTCAAGGCGGTCACCCAGGAGGCGGTGGAGCGCGGCGTGTTCGGCGCGCCCACCATGTTCGTCGGCAACCAGATGTTCTGGGGCCAGGACCGGCTCGACTTCGTGCAAGAGGCGCTCGGCGCCTGACCCCATTTTTTGCAAGGACCCATCATGAGCGACATCCTCGTCCACACCGAAGCCGGTGTGATGACCCTCACTTTCAATCGTCTCGACAAGAAGAATTCCATCACCGCGGCGATGTACGGTGAACTTGCCGACGCATTGGCCAAGGCCGAGCAGGACAACGGCGTGCGCGCCGTGCTGATCCAGGGCGACGCCACGATCTTCAGTGCCGGCAACGACATCGGCGACTTTCTCAATGCGCCGCCTTCCACGCAGGAATCGCCGGTGTTCCGCTTTCTGCGCGGCATTGCGACTTTCCCGAAGCCGATCGTGGCATCTGTCTGCGGTCCGGCCGTGGGCATCGGCACGACGATGTTGTTCCACTGCGACCTCGTCTATGCCGGCGACAACGCCGCGTTCTCGATGCCCTTCGTGAACCTGGGCCTGTGTCCCGAGGCCGCCTCCAGCCTGCTGGTGCCGCAGATGTTCGGCTACCACCGCGCAGCCGAGGCACTGTTGCTGGGCGACCCCTTCATGGCCGAAGCGGCGCTCGAAGTGGGCCTGGTCAATCGCGTCGTTCCGCCGACCGAGGCCAACAGCATCGCCCAGGCGCAGGCGCGCAAGCTGGCGGCCAAGCCGCTGAGCGCCCTGGTCGAGACCAAGCGCCTGATGAAGAAGTCGCAGCAGGCCGCGCTGCTCGAACGCATGGGCGAGGAAGGCCAGAGCTTCGGACGCATGCTGCGCGAACCCGCTGCGCGCGAGGCGTTCACCGCCTTCATGGAAAAGCGCAAGCCCGACTTCTCGAAGGTTTGATTCGCCGCCCTATTCCTGGGCTGACGCGGAACCGGCTTTGCCGGGCCGCCGGCAGCGCCCCCTGAAAGGGGGTGGGCGGCTACACGAAGTGAGCCAACCTGGGGGTTAGCCTGATATCAGTCGGGGTCGCCCGTTGTCGTCGATGGCGACGTAGGTGAAGGTGGCTTCGGTCACCTTGATGTACTCGCCCTGGGCCCTGAAGCGCTCTGCGAACACCTCGACCGTCACGGTGATCGACGTGCGTCCGATGCGCACGAGCTTCGAATAGAACGACAGGATGTCGCCCAGCCGCACCGGTTGCTTGAATATGAATTCGTTGACGGCGACAGTCGCCATGCGGCCTTTGGCATAGCGCGCCGGAATGACGGAACCGGCCAGGTCACACTGCGCCATGACCCAGCCGCCGAAGATGTCGCCGTTGGCGTTGCAATCGGCCGGCATCGGGATGACCTTGAGCACAAGCTCCATGTCGGCCGGGAGGCTTTTGAGTGTGGCGGCCACGTTGGCACTGGAAGAAGCGGACATGGGCACAATCTGGAGCAAATAACAGCCACGATTGTCTCCCATGCGCCGCAGCGGCGAAGCCATTTCTTCACACCATCACGTCTCGGCCGGCCAGCCGGCCCGCAGCGATCGCTCCGACTGGGCGACGCTGCGCAGACTCTTCCCCTACCTCTGGCACTACAAATGGCGGGTGATGGCGGCGCTTGCCTTCATGATCGGCGCCAAGGTTGCCAACGTGGGCGTGCCGATCCTGCTCAAGAACCTGGTCGACGCGATGTCGATCAAGCCCGGCAGCGCCGCTTCGCTGCTGGTGGTGCCCATCGGCCTGCTCCTGGCCTATGGGCTGCTCCGGCTCTCGACAGCCGTTTTCAATGAATTGCGCGAACTGGTCTTCGCCAAGGCCACCGAGGGCGCGGCGCGCAGCATCTCGCTCGAAGTCTTCCGCCATCTCCATGCGCTGAGCCTGCGCTTCCACCTGGAGCGGCAGACGGGCGGGATGACGCGCGACATCGAGCGCGGCACGCGCGGCGTGCATTCGCTGATCTCGATGTCGCTCTACAGCATCGTGCCGACGATCATCGAACTGACGCTGGTGCTGTCGGTGCTCGGGGTGAAGTTCGACGCCGTCTTCGTCTGGATCACGCTGGCCGCGCTGGTGGTCTACATCTCGTTCACCGTCACGGTGACCGAATGGCGCACGAAGTTCCGCAAGACGATGAACGAGCTCGACTCGAAGGCGCAGAGTCATGCGGTCGATTCGCTGCTGAACTACGAGACGGTCAAGTATTTCAGCAACGAAGAATTCGAGGCCGGCCGCTACGACGAGAGCCTAGAGCGCTACCGCAAGGCGGCCGTCAAGAGCCAGACCACGCTGAGCATGCTCAACGCAGGGCAGCAGTGCCTGATCGCGGTCAGCCTCGTCGCGATGCTCTACCGTGCGACGCAGGGCGTGGTCGACGGACGCATGACGCTCGGCGATCTGGTGATGGTCAATGCCTTCATGATCCAGCTCTATATCCCGCTGAACTTCCTCGGTGTGATCTATCGCGAGATCAAGCAGAGCCTGACCGATCTCGACAAGATGTTCGTGCTGCTCGAAAAAGAGCGCGAGGTGCGCGATGCGCCGGGTGCGAAACCGTTGGCGGGCGTTGATTCGACCGTGCGCTTCGAGAACGTGAGCTTTGCCTACGAAGCGGCGCGGCCGATTCTCAAGAACGTCAGCTTCGAGATTCCGGCGGGTCAGACCGTCGCAGTGGTCGGGCCCTCGGGGTCGGGCAAGTCGACGATGGCCAGGCTCCTCTACCGCTTCTACGACGTGCAACAGGGCCGCGTCACGATCGGTGGTGAAGACATTCGCCAGGTGACCCAGGCCAGCGTGCGCCAGTCGATCGGCATCGTGCCGCAGGACACCGTGCTGTTCAACGACACCGTCGAATACAACATCGCCTACGGCCGCCCCGGTGCCAGTCGCGCCGAGGTAGAGGAGGCCGCACGCGCCGCGCGCATCCACGACTTCATCGCGCATACGCCAAAGGGCTATGAAACCACGGTGGGCGAACGCGGTCTCAAGCTTTCGGGCGGCGAGAAACAGCGCGTCGCGATTGCGCGCACGCTGCTCAAGAATCCGCCGATCGTGATCTTCGACGAGGCGACCTCCGCGCTGGATTCGGCCAACGAGCGGGCGATCCAGTCCGAGCTCAAGAGCGCCGCGCGCAACAAGACCACGCTCGTGATCGCGCACCGGCTGTCGACGGTTGTCGACGCGCACGAAATCCTCGTGCTCGAAAGCGGTGTGATCGTCGAGCGCGGCACCCATGCCGACTTGCTCGCACGACAGGGCAAGTACGCGCAGATGTGGAGACTGCAGAAGCTCGAGGCCGCGCCCGTACTGTGATTTGTTTTTCAGGAGTGATTTGAATGTCCGGGAAGATTCCTCTTTTGGTGCTCAACAGTCTTTCGAGTGCCCATCAGGCCCAGATTGGCGCGGTCTACGACGTGACCTACGCGCCCACCCCCGCCGAGCGGAAGGCGGCCGTCGCGGCGCACGGCGCGAAGTTCCGCGCGGTGCTGACCATCGGCGTCATCGGCATCACGCCCGAAGAGATTGCCGCGATGCCGAAGCTCGAACTCATCTGTGCGATGGGCGCGGGCTATGAAGGCCTTCCGCTGGAAGCGGCACGTGCGCGTGGCATCGCGACCGCCAACGGCGCAGGCACCAATGCCGACTGCGTGGCGGACCATGCCTTCGGTCTTCTGATCGGCATCGTGCGCCGCATCCGCACGCTGGATCTGCAGTGCCGGGAAGGCATCTGGCGCGAGGAGATTCCGCACCCGCCCAACGTCTCGGGCAAGAAGCTCGGCATCCTCGGGCTCGGCATCATCGGCCAGAAGATCGCCAAGCGCGCGGCCGGCTTCGACATGGAGATCGGCTATCACAACCGCAAGCCGCGCGAAGGCGTCGACCACCGCTATTTCGACAGCCTCGAAGCGCTGGCCGAATGGGCCGATGTGCTCGTGATCGCCACGCCGGGCGGCCAGGCCACGCGGCACCTGGTCAACGCGGAGATCCTCGATGCGATCGGCCCGCAGGGCTACCTGATCAACATCTCGCGCGGGAGCGTGGTCGACACCGAGGCCCTCGCGGCCGCACTGCGCGCCAACCGGATCGCCGGTGCGGGGCTCGATGTCTACGAGAGCGAGCCCAAGCGCCCTGAGCCGCTGATCGGCCTCGACAACGTCTTGCTGACGCCGCACATGGCAGGCTGGTCGCCCGAGGCGACGCAGGCATCCGTGAACCGGTTCATGGAAAACGCCGAAGGGCACTTCGCCGGACGCGGCGTCGTTTCGCCGATCTAACCCGACAGACCGTCCAGGACCGACGGCCGGATTGCGCTCCAGCCGCAGCTCTTGTCATAGGCATGGCCCAGCCGCAGTACAGCGAGATCGCTGTGGATCGGTCCGGCGATTTGCAGGCCCATCGGTAGCCCGCCCTCGCCGAAGCCCGCGCGAACGTTGAGCGTCGGAAGCCCGGCGAGCGTGAACGGCGTGACGATCTCCATCCATCGGTGGTAAGTGTCGCTTTGAACGTCACCGACCTTCTCCGGCCATGCGAGTTGGGCATCGAAGGGAAAGACCTGCGCCGTCGGCGCCACGACGAAATCGAAACTCTCGAACGCACGCACGAAGGCGCGATAGACGTTCGAGCGATAGACCGAGGCCTGATACAGCGCCGCGGCATCCAGCTTGTGGCTCTGCTCGACTTCCCACCGCGCTTCGGGCTTGAGCCGTTCGCGCAGGGCGGGGTCGACAAACGCCGCGCCGAGCTTGCCACCCACCAGCAACTGGCGCAGCCGCAGCCACGCGGTCCAGTTGTGTTCGCGCGGCACATCGAGCTGGTGCGGCTCGACCTTGCAGCCGAGGTCCCGGAAGGTCTGCAGGGCGCGCTCGCAGAGTTCGCGCACGCCGGGGGCGAGCGGCAGGTCGGGCCAAATGCTGCCGAGCCAGCCGATCCGCAGACCCTTCACGTCTCCTTCGAGCTCCATCGCATCGGGCGAGGGAAGGCTGTCCTGCAATGACAGCGGAACGCGGTGATCGAAGCCTGCCTGCACGGCGAGCAGGCGCGCTGCATCTTCGACGGTGCGGGCCATCGGGCCTTCGCAGCCGAGTTGCTGCATGAACAGTTCTTCATCCGGCGAGCCTGGCACCCGACCGCGTGAAGGCCGGAACCCGATCACGTTGTTGAAGGCGGCCGGGTTGCGAAGCGAGCCACCCATGTCGCTGCCATCGGCCACCGGCAGCATGCCAAGGGCCAGTGCCACGGCCGCGCCGCCGCTGCTGCCGCCGGCGGTCAGCGTCGGTTGATAGGCGTTCAGTGTGGTTCCGAAGACCGTGTTGTAGGTGTGCGAGCCGAGCCCGAACTCGGGCGTGTTCGTCTTGCCGATGACGATCGCGCCGGCGTTGCGGGCGCGTGCCACGTGCAGGCTGTCCGCCCGGGCCGGCGAACGTGGCGCCAATGGCGAACCCATCGAAGTCGGCAGCCCGACGGCATGGCTCAGGTCCTTCACGGCGAGCGGAAATCCATGCATCCAGCCGAGACGTTCACCGCGCGCGAGTTGGGCGTCGCGCTCGTCGGCCTCGGCCAGCGATTGCGCCGGATCGCGCAGCGAAACGATGGCGTTGAAGCGCGGATTCAGCGCCTCGATCCGCGCCAGGGTGGCGGCCATCAACTCGCGGCACGACAACTCGCGGGCTGCGATCCGGCGTGACAGGGTGGTGGCGTCGAGGGCGAGGAGGTCGTTGGGTTGCATGGCGGAAGTATGTCGCAGCGCTCGCATAATGGATTCATGGAAACCAAGTGGCTAGAAGACTTCGTCAGCCTTGCCGAGACGCGCAGTTTCAGTCGTTCGGCCCAATTGCGTCACGTCACGCAGCCTGCCTTTTCCCGCCGCATTCAGGCGCTGGAAGGATGGGCCGGCACCGACCTCGTCGATCGCAGTTCCTATCCGACGCGCCTGACGCCCGCAGGCCAGACGCTGTACGGCCAGGCGATCGAGATGTTGCAGGCCTTGCAGAGCACGCGCGCCATGCTGCGCGGGCATTCGGCGGCGGCGCAGGACGTGATCGAGTTCGCCGTTCCGCACACGCTGGCCTTTACGTTCTTCCCGTCCTGGGTCACGAGCCTGCGCGAACAGTTCGGCCCGATGAAGAGCCGGCTGATCGCCCTCAATGTGCATGACGCGGTTCTCCGCCTGGTGGAGGGCAGTTGCGATCTCCTGATCGCCTATCACCATCCCTCCCAGCCCTTGCCGCTCGATGCCACGCGCTACGAGATGGTGAGCCTTGGCGAAGAGGTGGTCGCGCCGTGGGTCAAGCCGGATGCCGAAGGCGCGCCGCGCTTCCGTCTGCCCGGGCGTGCCGGCCAGCCGCTTCCCTATCTCGGTTATGCGCCCGGTGCGTACCTTGGACGGGTGGTCGATCAGTTGCTCAAGGAGTCCGGCACGGCCATTCATCTCGACCGCGTCTACGAAACCGACATGGCCGAAGGCCTCAAGGTGATGGCGTTGGAAGGTCACGGCATTGCCTTCCTGCCGCAAAGCGCTGTCCGGAAAGAAGCGCGCGCACGCACGCTGGTGAGCGCGCTGCCGCCGGAGATCGATCGCCTGGAAGCAACCATGGAGATCCGCGCATACCGCGAACGACCCGCGGCGCCGTCGAAGGTCGTGGGCCGTAACGGCAAGGGCGACATGGCGCCGCCGCAGGCCAAGAGCACCGTCGAGGCGCTCTGGGCTTACCTGGTGGGTACGCAGCCGTGATGATGCCGCGCTGATGCCGGCAGATGTCGAGTTGTGCGCCGCACAAAACTATGAGGCCGAGGCATGTCAGCTGACGCATACGGCATTGGCGCTCGACATCCGGCTCCCTTACAGTCGCCGCGCAGTACTGGGCACAAAGACTGCTTGGAGACTTCCTGGAGAACAGGGACCCTGCGAAAAGCGTCAGGCGCACCAGTGCGGCACTCCTGCACATTGAATGCGATCGACCCCGGTGCGTCGTGCACCGGGTTGGTCCCGGTATCCCGCAGCATGTGAATGTCTAGAATCCCGACCTACCCTTAAGTCACCCAGGAGTATCCCTATGAAGAAGCAGGTATTGGCATTGGCCGCATTGGCTCTCGCCACGAGCGGAGCGTTTGCACAGGCCAATGACACCCTCGCCAAGATCAAGTCGACCGGCGCCGTCACCATGGGCGTGCGCGACTCGTCCGGTGCGCTGGCCTACACCATTGGCGATGGCAAGTTCGTGGGCTTCCATACGGAGATGTCCGAACGCATCCTGGCCGATATCCAGAAGCAATTGGGCCTGCCCAAGCTGGACATCAAGCGCCAATTGGTGACGTCGCAGAACCGCATTCCGCTGGTGCAGAACGGCACCGTCGATCTTGAATGCGGCTCGACCACCAACAACACGGCTCGCCAGAAGGACGTGGCCTTCGCTGTGACGACCTACGTCGAGGAAGTCCGGATCGCCGTCAAGGCCAATTCGGGCATCAACTCGATCAAGGACCTGAACGGCAAGAGCGTCGCCACCACCACCGGCACAACCTCGGTGCAGACGCTGCGCAAGAACGAACGCGCACAAGGCATCGACTTCAAGGAAGTCATGGGCAAGGACCACGCGGACAGCTTCCTGCTGCTCGAGACCGGCCGTGCCGATGCGTTCGTGATGGATGGCCAGATCCTCGCCGGCAACATCTCCAAGTCGAAGAATCCGGCCGATTTCAAGATCGTCGGCGAAGCGCTGTCGGTCGAGCCGATCGCCTGCATGGTTCGCAAGGATGACCCGGCCTTCCTGAAGGCCGTCGACGACAGCATCAAGCGCCAGATCGCCGACGGCTCGCTGGCCAAGCTCTACGACAAGTGGTTCATGCAGCCGATCCCGCCGACCAACACGAAGGTGGGCCTGCCGATGTCGGAAGCCACCAAGAATGCTTGGGCGAACCCCAACAACAAGCCGATGGAAGCGTACGTCGCGAAGTGATCGGCATGGGCTGAAACCAGGCGCCCGCCCTTTTCGGCGGGCGTTTGTTTTCAGGATTCAATCAAGCAAGAACGATTGAGGAGGTGTGATGGGAACTTGGGATTGGCAGGTATTCCTGGAAGACCCGGGCGGCAAGATTCCGACGTACTGGCAATGGCTGGTCTCCGCCTGGGGCTGGACGGTGGCGGTGTCGCTTTGCTCGCTGGTCGTGGCGTTGGTGATCGGCTCCATCGTGGGCGTGATTCGCACGCTGCCGAACAGCCCCTGGCTGGTTCGCTTCGGCAACGCCTGGGTCGAACTGTTCCGCAACATTCCGCTGCTGGTGCAGATCTTTCTCTGGTACCACGTGGTGCCGAAGATCTTTCCGATCTTTGCCGGCGTGCCGCCGTTCCTGCTGGTGGTCTTCGCGCTTGGCTTCTTCACTTCGTCGCGGATCGCCGAACAGTTGCGCTCCGGCATCCAGGCGCTGCCAAAGGGGCAACGCTACGCGGGCATGGCGATGGGTTTCACCACGCCTCAGTACTACCGCTACGTGATCCTGCCGATGGCCTATCGCATCATCATTCCGCCGCTCACCAGCGAATCGATGAACATCTTCAAGAATTCGTCGGTCGCTTTCGCGGTGTCGATTCCCGAGATGATCCAGTTCGCGATGCAGGCCGGCGAGGAGACTTCGCGCGTGTCGGAGATGTACCTTGCCGTGACGGTGCTCTACGTCATTTCGGCGATGATCATCAACCGCATCATGGCCTGGGTCGAGAAGAAGGTCCGGGTGCCCGGCTTCGTGGCGGCCGGTGGAACGGGAGGCCATTGAGATGAATCTCGATCTTTCATTCTTCACGTGGGCCACGGTCAGCAGTTATTTGCTGAAGGGCTTTTACTTCAGCATCTTCCTGACAGTCGTCGCGACTGCGGGCGGCATCGTGTTCGGCACCTTGCTGGCGCTGATGCGGCTTTCGGGCAAGAAGTGGCTCGATATGCCGGCCGCCATCTATGTCAACGGCATGCGCAGCATTCCGCTGGTGATGATGATCCTGTGGTTCTTCCTGCTGGTGCCCTTCTTCATCGGCCGGCCGGTCGGCGCCGAGTATTCGGCGATCATCACCTTCATCGCCTTCGAGGCGGCGTACTTCAGCGAGATCATGCGCGCGGGCATCCAGTCGATTCCGCGCGGCCAGGTCTTCGCAGGCCAGGCCGTGGGCATGACCTACAGCCAGAACATGAAGCTCGTGATCCTGCCGCAGGCCTTCCGCAACATGCTGCCGGTGCTGCTGACGCAAACCATCATCCTGTTCCAGGACACCTCGCTGGTCTATGCCATCGGCGCATACGATCTGTTCAAGGGCTTCGATACCATCGCCAAGAATTTCGGCCGGCCGGTGGAGGCCTACCTGTTGGCCGCGGTCGTCTACTTCGTGCTCTGCTATTCGCTCTCGCGTCTGGTCAAGATGCTCCACAAGAAGATCGCCATCATCCGCTGAAGGAGAAACCATGAACCCCCACGCTCATCACTTCGTGTATTCGCTGCCCCCCGAGGGGGCGCACGCCTCCCTTGGGGCGGCCCGGCGGGAGGCCTGAATGTCCGACAAAATGATTGAAATCAAGAACGTCTCCAAGTGGTACGGGCCCGTCCAGGTGCTCAACGACTGCTCGGTGAGCATCGCGAAGGGCGACGTGGTCGTGGTGTGCGGTCCCTCGGGCTCCGGCAAGTCCACGTTGATCAAGACCGTGAACGCGCTCGAGCCTTTCCAGAAGGGCGAGATCTCGGTCAACGGCATTCCGCTGCACGACCCCAAGACCAATCTTCCGCAGTTGCGCTCGAAGGTGGGCATGGTGTTCCAGCACTTCGAGCTTTTTCCGCATCTCTCGGTGACGGAGAACCTCACGATCGCGCAGATCAAGGTGCTCGGCCGCAGCGCCGACGAAGCGAAAACCCGCGGCCTGAAGATGCTCGACCGTGTGGGCCTGATGGCGCATAAGGACAAGTTCCCCGGCCAGCTCTCCGGCGGCCAGCAGCAGCGCGTGGCGATCGCCCGCGCGCTCAGCATGGACCCCATCGTGATGCTGTTCGACGAGCCGACCTCCGCGCTGGATCCCGAGATGGTGGGCGAGGTGCTCGACGTGATGGTGGCGCTGGCCAAGGAAGGCATGACCATGATGGTGGTCACGCACGAAATGGGCTTCGCCCGCAAGGTTGCGAGCCGCGTGATCTTCATCGACGTGGGCGGCCGGATTCTCGAAGACTGTTCGAAGGATGAGTTCTTCGGTCATCCTGAGAACCGGCAGCCGCGCACGAAGGACTTCCTCAACAAGATCCTGGCGCATTGAGCTCGCCCCCAGGTTGCTCCGCACTTCGTGTCGGGGCGCCCACCCCCTACCGGGGGCGCAGCCAGCGGCCCGGCGAAGCCGGTTCCGCGGCAGCCCTGGAATGAAAGCCCCGCGTGCGGGGCTTTCTTGTTGGCGCTAGCCTAGTTCGAAGGTGGTGATGCCGTAGAGCCTGTTCAACTCGCAGGTGGGGGCGGGGCCTGCGTACATGCGGGCGGTTTCGAAGACGCTGTGCATGGTATGCCTCTTCGCAAGCTCGACGGCGTCGGGGTTGGGCAGCGGGACGTCCAGATAGATGGCTTCTCCGGCAGCTGCGCTAGCGCGAAGCGTTTCGAAGAGCGTGTTCGCTACTTGCGGGTCATCCGCAATCAATGGGCCGATCTTGTGGCCTTCGCGGCAGCGCCGGATGAGTCCCCATCCTGCGAGCCTTCCCTCCGCCACGCAAGCCAATCCTGTTGCATCGGGCATCGAGATCCAAGTGCGCAGGAACGCCTCGCGCGGCGCCGGAAACACGCGGCGATCATCGGCGCAGAGCGATGCGAAGTCGATCGAGCCGAGCGGGACGACCTGCGCGAACATGGCAGGGTCCGTGGGTCGCGCGATGCCGGCGAAGCGGACGTTGTTCCATGCCAGTTCGAAGCCGCTGCGGCGATAGTTGTCCTGTTGGGCGGGCACGCCGTCGAGCCCGACGACCTGTCCGGCGAGCCGGTCCATGCCTGCCTTCCACAGGCGAAGTCCGACGCCTTGCCCCCGCCAAGCAGGCGCGACGATGTACAGGCCGATGAAGCCGAAGCGTCCGCCGTAGGAGACTGCACTGATGCAGCCCACGGCCTCGCCCTGGTGCTCGGCCACAAGGAAGCCCTCGGCGTCGGCTGCATGAAAACAGGCGGCGTCGTGCAGCCCCGGGTTCCATCCTTCGCGCGCAGCCCATTCGATCACGAGCGGCATCTCGTCGCTGCGAAGTGTGCGAATCGTGAGGTCCATGCGCGGCATTTTCTCCCCATCGCCTCTACATCCTGTCCAATAGCGGCATGGACACCTCGCATGATGCCGACCGCCGCCTGAACGAGCTTGAAATCAAGGCAAGCTTCACCGAAGACCTGCTGGATCAACTGAACCTGACCATCTACAGGCAACAGCAGCAGATCGACAGCCTCATGCTCCAGGTGGCGCAGCTCCGGCAGCAGATCCCCGAAGGCGGCGCTGGCGGATCGCGCAACCTGCGCGACGAACTGCCGCCCCACTATTGAGGTTGAGGGAACGGAAGCCGCGATCTGCGGCTAGTTCCGGCGTTCGCTGAGCACTGCCGCCGCCACTTCGGCGAATCCGGCGCCGCGCTCGTGCCGTGCGACGTAGCGCGGCAGATGCGGCAAGGCAGCCTCGAAGCGGCGGACGTTCGCGACGCCGATGCTGTGTTCGAAGTGCTCGAACATCAGCGCGTCATTGGTGGAGTCGCCGACGTAGGCCCAGCGCGCCATTTCGGCGTCAAGGTCGCGATCCCAGAGTTCGCGCACGATCCAACGGGCGCCGGCGAGCTTGTTGTGATCGCCGTACCAGCCGTTGACGTGGATGCTGCTCACGGTCGCGTGCATGTCCTCGCTTCGCATCAATGCGACGACGGCGGCGATCTCTGAATCGCTCAGGGTGGCGAACTCGCTGTGATCGATCGCGATGTCGCATTCGCGTCCGGTCGAATCGGTGGCGCGTCGGGCGGTGGGAATCTCGCGTTCGATGCGCGCGAGCACGGTCTGCATGCGCTCGAAGTTGTGAGCGCGGGTCGCCGCATCTTGCTGGTAGTGCTTTTCGAGTTCGCCAGTGGCAGATGGCACCAGCGCGACCGCGCCGTTCTCGGCAACGATCGCGTCGATCGGCCACGCTGTCGCGAAAGGTTCGCTCCAGCCGACCGGCCGACCGGTGACGGCGACCACATGCAGGCCCACGGCCTTCAGTGCGGCCATCGACTGCAAGGCATCGGGCGTGATCGCGCCTTCGGTTGTCAGCGTGTCGTCGATGTCGGTGAAGACGCCGATCAACTGGCGCCGCGCCTGCAACGGCCACTGACTCAGCGGCTGCATCAACCCGCCGTTTGCAGCGCGAGGCCTGCATGCTCCCGCAGCGGATGGAAATGGATCTTGGGAAAGCGCTCCTGCGCCAGCCGCACGTCGTAGGGCGAGGTGCACAGGAAGGCGAGCGTGTCGGCCGCGTCGCGCGCCATGCGTGCGGGATAGGCATCGACGAAAGTGCGCAGCTCGGCCGGCGTATCGGCGGTGATCCACCGTGCCCCGGTGTATTGACAGCCTTCGAGTCGTACGTCGGCGTCGTACTCAGTCTTCAGGCGGTGCTGCACGACCTCGAACTGCAGTTGCCCGACCGCGCCGAGCAGCATCGGTCCGCCGATCTCGGGGCGGAACACCTGGATCGCGCCTTCTTCACCCAGCTGTGCCAGGCCTTGCTGCAATTGCTTGGTGCGCAGCGGGTTCTTCAGGATCACCGTCATGAACAACTCGGGCGCAAAGAAGGGCAGGCCGGTGAACTGCAACGACGCGCCGTCGGTGATGGTGTCGCCCAACTGCACACCGCCGTGCGTGGTGAAGCCGACGATGTCGCCGGCATAGGCTTCCTCGACGGCCTCGCGGCGCTGGCTCATGAAGGTCACGACGCTGGTCGGCCGCAGTTCCTTGGCGGTGCGCTGCACCTTGAGCTTCATGCCCGGCGTGTATCGGCCCGAAGCCATTCGCACGAAGGCGATGCGATCGCGGTGGTTGGCATCCATGTTGGCCTGCACCTTGAAGACGACGCCAGCGAAATCCTTGTCATCCGGGTGGACCTCTTTCGTGACGGGCTGGCGGTTGACCATCGTCGTGCTCACGCGCGGTTGCGGCGGCGGTGCGAGGTCGACCAGCGCATCGAGCACTTCCATCACCCCGAAGTTGTTGACGCCGGAGCCGAAGAACACGGGCGTCTGCTTGCCGGCGAGGAAGGCCTCGCGATCCCAGGCGGGCGATGCGCCGGTGGCGAGTTCCATGCTCTCCATGGCCGTTTCGAATTCATGGCCGAAGCGCTTCTGGAGCGCCTCGCGATCGGTCAGGGGAATGGTCTCGAAGTCCTGTGGGAGTCGCTCGCTGCCCGACTCGAACACCGTCATTGCGTGGGTACGCAAGTTCACGATGCCACCGAAGGACTTGCCCTGTCCGACCGGCCAGGTCATCGGCACACAGGGCATGCCCAGCTCGCGCTCGATCTCGTCGAGCAGTTCGAGCGGCTCGCGCACTTCGCGGTCCATCTTGTTGACGAAGGTGATGATGGGCGTGTCGCGCTGGCGGCAGACCTCGATCAGGCGGCGCGTCTGTGCTTCGACACCGTTGGCCGCGTCGATCACCATCAGCGCCGAATCGACGGCGGTGAGAACGCGGTAGGTGTCTTCGGAGAAGTCCTTGTGGCCCGGCGTGTCGAGCAGGTTGATGACGTGCTCGCGATAGGCCATCTGCATCACCGAGGATGCGACCGAGATGCCGCGCTGCTTCTCGATCTCCATCCAGTCCGACGTGGCATGTCGCGAAGCCTTGCGCGCCTTGACGGAGCCGGCAATCTGGATCGCGCCAGAGAACAGCAGCAGCTTTTCAGTCAGCGTGGTCTTGCCGGCGTCCGGGTGGGAAATGATCGCAAAAGTGCGGCGGCGGCGGGTTTCGGAGGCGAATGTCATGGGGTGAACGCGGTGCGCGCTCACGGGCGCGGGCGGCAGAAGGCAAAGCCCGCAATTTTACCGAGCGACCCGCCGATGCGCCGGCCGACACCGCATTTACATGGGCGGCGTGAATCCGTTGCGGCCCACGAGCAGGCTCGAGGCGGTCGGCTTGCCATCCTTCACTTGCACCGAGACGACGACCTTTGCGCCCTGGACCAACAGGGCCGACTGATCGTCCTGTGCGGGCTTGAAGGTGACGATCGGCGTGCCGGGCGGGACGATCACGGTCTTTTCGCCATCCGCGTACTTGAGCGTCAGCTTCAGGCCGCCCCGTCCCGAGGAGGGCGCGGCGCCCAGCGATGAAACCGTGGCGTTCGTCATCGTGCCGTTGGGCATGTAGTCCCAGGGATAGAAACCTTCGGCGGTCCCGCGCATGGACTCGGGAAACACCAAGACCTCGACGGCGCGCTGGGTGCCATCGGGCTGCGGCACCGAACCGGCACCGACGAAGCTGTTGGCCTTGATGGCGGCCGGCGTCAGGGGGAGCACCTCGAGGACGCGCAGGTTGGCGGGGCGCGCCATGGTGACGACTTCGCCGCCGCGGCCCTTGACGGTCAGGGTGTTCGCGTCGACGTGCACAAGGACACCTCGTACGCGTACGGCTTGCGCCCAGGCAGCAGCCGGCACAACGACCGAGGCGGCAATCACGAACGAAGTGACAAGAACTCCGGCTTTGAACATGTTGTAACGCCTCTGACTCAGTGGTTCCGGGGAAGCGTTGGAGTCTAGGACTGATCAAAAAGTGCTGCTGGCGACGCTTCGCCGCCAAGCGCTAAAATGCCTCGTTCCGAGGAGCGTTGCAGCGCCGCCAGGCGTGAGGCTCGGACCACCATCGCAACCACGCTCACCCGCTGTTCTCGCGGTGAGTCCTTTCCCCGAACGCAGTGGCATCTTTCAAACTTGCTTTGGAGCCAACATGAGCGCCGTTCTCAAGAACCCGTCTTCCACCGACCAGGCCATCACCGACATTTCCCTTGCCGCCTGGGGCCGCAAGGAAATCCGCATCGCCGAAACCGAAATGCCCGGCCTGATGGCCATCCGCGAAGAGTTCGCCAAGAGCCAGCCGCTCAAGGGCGCGCGCATCACCGGATCGCTGCACATGACGATCCAGACAGCCGTGCTGATCGAGACCCTGCAGGCGCTGGGCGCCAACGTGCGCTGGGCTTCGTGCAACATCTTCTCGACGCAGGACCACGCTGCCGCCGCCATTGCCGCTGCCGGCACGCCGGTGTTTGCGATCAAGGGCGAATCGCTGGAAGACTACTGGGACTACACCCATCGCATCTTCGACTTCGGCCCCAAGGGTTCGGCTGGCGAAGGCCCCAACATGATCCTGGACGACGGCGGCGACGCCACGCTGCTGATGCACCTGGGCCAGCGCGCCGAAAAGGACCAGAGCGTTCTCGCCAACCCGACCAGCGATGAAGAGCGCATCCTCTATGCGGCCATCAAAGCGAAGCTCGCGGTGGATCCGACCTGGTACACCCGCAAGTCGGCCGAAATCATCGGCGTGACCGAGGAAACCACCACCGGCGTCCACCGACTGAACGAGATGAGTGCCAAGGGCACGCTGCTGTTCCGCGCCATCAACGTCAACGACTCGGTGACCAAGAGCAAGTTCGACAACCTCTACGGCTGCCGCGAATCGCTGGTGGACGGCATCAAGCGCGCCACCGACGTGATGATCGCGGGCAAGGTTGCCTGCGTGGCCGGCTACGGTGACGTGGGCAAGGGCTCGGCCCAGGCACTGCGCGCATTGAGCGCCCAGGTGTGGGTCACCGAGATCGACCCGATCAACGCACTGCAGGCCGCGATGGAAGGCTACAAGGTCGTCACCATGGAATATGCCGCCGACAAGGCCGACATCTTCGTGACCACCACCGGCAACCGCGACGTGATCCGCCACGAGCACATGCTCGCGATGAAGAACCAGGCGATCGTCTGCAACATCGGGCACTTCGACAACGAGATCGAAGTGGCATCGCTCGAGAAGTACGAGTGGGAAGAGATCAAGCCCCAGGTCGATCACATCACCTTCCCTGACGGCAAGAAGATCATCCTGCTGGCCAAGGGCCGTCTGGTGAACCTGGGCTGCGGCACCGGTCATCCGAGCTTCGTGATGTCGTCGTCCTTCGCGAACCAGACCATCGCGCAGATCGAACTCTTCACCAAGCCTGATGCCTATCAGGCCGGCAAGGTCTATGTGCTGCCCAAGCACCTCGACGAAAAGGTCGCCCGCCTGCACCTGAAGAAGGTCGGCGCCATGTTGACCGAGCTGACGGACGCACAGGCTGCGTACATCGGTGTCGACAAGAACGGCCCCTACAAGCCGGACACCTACCGCTATTGAGCGGACACGGACGTAGCGCTTTGCGCGCGGATCAGTTGCTCGTCGAACGCGGCCTTGCTGCGTCGCGCTCGCAAGCCGTTCGCCTCATCGCGGGCGGATTGCGCTGGCGCGACGGCACGACCTGGCGCGTGGTCGCCAAGAACCGTGACGAGATACCCGAGTCGGCGGAGCTGGAACTGCTCGATCCTGCCGAGGCGCGCTACGTCTCGCGCGGCGGACTCAAGCTCGAAGGTGCGCTCGGCGAGACGGCGATCGACCCGCGCAGCAAGCGCTGTCTCGATGTCGGTCAGTCGACCGGCGGATTTACCGACTGCCTGCTGCAGCAAGGTGCGGAGCACGTCATCGGCGTGGACGTGGGGCATGGGCAACTGCATCCGCGCATGCAGGCCGATGCGCGCGTGACTGCCGTCGAAGGCGTCAACGCCCGTGCACTCCGCGCCGACGACTGGATCTCGCAGTCACCCGCGGATTCGGATTTCGATCTGATCGTGGGCGATCTGTCCTTCATCTCGCTCACGCTCGTGCTGCCGGCGTTGACACCGCTGCTCAAGGCCGATGGCAATCTGCTGATGCTGGTGAAGCCGCAGTTCGAACTGCAACCGGGCCAGGTCGGCAAGGGCGGTATCGTGCGCGATCCCGCGTTGTATGCCGTCGTCGAGCAGCGACTGCGCGATGCCTGTACTGCGCTCGGCCTGCGCGTCGTGCGATGGCTGGACAGCCCGATCGCGGGTGGCGATGGCAATCGCGAGTTTTTCATTCATGCCGTTCATGCGAATGGCGAACAAGGAGCCGGCCGTGCGCCTTCCGCTCAGTTTTGAATTCTTTCCACCGAAGACACCCGAAGGGGCGGTCAAGCTGAGGGCCGTACGGCAGCAGCTCTATGCGCGGGAGCCGCAGTTCTGCTCGGTCACCTACGGTGCTGGCGGCTCGACGCATGACGGCACCTTCGGCGCGGTTCGCGAAATCCTCGGCGAAGGCGTTGACGCCGCTTGCCATTTTTCGTGCATCGGCGCGACGAAGTCGACCATCCGCACGCAACTGGCGGAACTGAAGGCGATGGGCGTCAAGCGCCTCGTCGCATTGAGAGGCGACCTGCCCAGTGGCTACGGCATCGGCGGCGAATTTCTCTACGCCAGCGATCTCGTCGCCTTCATTCGCGCCGAGACTGGTCGCGATTTCCATATTGAGGTGGCGTGCTACCCCGAAGTGCATCCGCAGGCTCGTTCGCCGCAGGCAGACCTGCAGGCTTTCGCGGCCAAGGTGCATGCCGGGGCAGATTCGGCCATCACGCAGTATTTCTTCAGCCCCGAGGCGTATTGGCGTTTCGTCGACGAGGCGCGTGCCATGGGCCTCGATACGCCGATCGTGCCGGGCATCATGCCGATCACCAGTTCGACGCAGCTCATGCGCTTCTCCGACGCCTGCGGCGCCGAGATCCCCCGCTGGATTCGCCTTCGGCTGCAGAGCTTCGGCGACGACACCGCATCGATCAAGTCCTTTGGGCTCGACGTGGTCGCCACCCTGTGCGAGCGCTTGTGCGCAGGCGGCGCGCCAGCGCTGCATTTCTACACGATGAACCAATCGGTCGCGACGCTGGGCGTACTGCAGCGTCTCGGTTGGAGCGAATGAGGTCGGGCGTCCGGCTCGGAAGATTCGCGGCGGCGGCGATCGCGGCGGTCTTGCTTGCAGCCTGCTCGACGCAGGGATCATCGCCGGACGGTACCGCCGAGGGAACGGGGTTCAGGCTTCGTCCTCTGGCGAAGCAGCCCGCGCTGCCGCCCGGTGCGCCGCCGCGTTCCCAGGTGCCCTCGGTGCGCTACGACCTCGCCGTGTCGGGCGCGGGCGAACTGCCACCGGACGACGGCATTCCGGGTGACCGCGAGATCTTCGAGCGCGGTGGCGCATCGTGGTACGGCATCCAGTTCCATCAACGCAAGACGGCCAGCGGCGAGCGCTTCGACATGACGGCGCTGACGGCCGCTCACAAGACCTTGCCGTTCAACACCCGCGTCTGCGTGCGCAGCCTTGTGAATGGCCGCGAGGTGCTGGTTCGCATCAACGACCGCGGCCCTTACGCCGCCGGGCGCATCATCGACCTGAGCCGCGCCGCTGCCGAGTCGATCGGATTGCTGGCATTGGGAATCAAGCAGGTCGCGCTGTCGATCGTGGACAAGGACACGGACAGTTGCGCCGGCGAGGCGGTCGGCCCGGCAGATCCGCCGTCGGATGCGGCGCAGAAACCCGCACCGAGGCCGACGCTCAAGATTGCCCCCCGCAAACATCGCTAAGGGGTGGCAGCACGACGTGGGTAGGATCAACCGCCGCCGCTATCGAGCGAAGATGCCGCGTGGCGGTCCTGCGCCAAGCGCTCTGCCATCTGGGGCAGCGCCGCTGCGAGCAGCGGCTTCAACGTGTACGGTGGGTTGATGAGGAACATTCCGCTGGCCGGCAGTCCGGGCCGGTGCTTGGTGCCTGATGCGTCGGTCACGATCTTGCTTGACTTGACGGTCAGTGTGGCATGCAGCCACGATTTGCCGGCCTTCGTGGTCAGCGTCTTCAGCCGTCGCGGCAGGTCGTGCGCCTCGGGGCGAGGAATGATCGGATACCAGATGGCGTAGGTGCCGGTCGCAAAACGCTTGAGCGCTTCGGTCACGAAATCGAGAACGCGCGCGTAGTCGCTCTTGATCTCGTAGCTGGGATCGCAAAGCACCAGCGCGCGCCGCGACGGCGGTGGCAGGAACTTCGTCGCGCTGCTGAATCCGTCGTCCCGCAGGATGGTGATCTGGCGTCCGGCATCGAGTTGCGCGATGTTGGCATCGAGGGTGCGGGCGTCCGTCGGATGCAACTCGAACAGTTTCAGCTTGTCGTGGTCGCGCAGCAGATGGTGCGTGATGAAGGGCGAGCCCGGATAGATGCGAGCGCCACCCTTGGGGTTGAAGTCCCGGACCACTTCGAGGTAGCGCGCCAGAGCATCGGTGAGGGGGGCCGTATTGGCCGGTGCAAGGGTCGGCTCGGAAAGCAGTCGCAGGACGCCCTCGACTGCTTCGCCGCTGGTCCCCGCATAGTCGCCGTCGAGGCGGTAGAGTCCCGCGCCGGCGTGCGTGTCGACCACCGTGAGAGCGGCGTCTTTCTCGAGCAGGTGGTCGAGCGTGGCAATCAGCACCGTGTGCTTGAGCACGTCCGCATGATTGCCGGCGTGGAAGGCGTGGCGGTAGCTGAACATCCCCCAATGGTAATGGGCCGGCTCTCAATCAGGGGGAGTATTGGTGCTTTACAGCAATGTTTCATATAATCGCGGGCTTCGCAGCGTTTTTGTGGCCCCGCGGCGAAGGCGAAACATCCACCTAAGAGATTCCCGCCAGAGGAACACCGACCGTGGAAAAGGGCCCGCCAAACCCTCTTCAAAGAGAAACTCATGACCAAAACGTTCAGCGCCAAACCCGCTGACGTGACGCACGAGTGGTTTGTGATTGACGCGACCGACAAGGTCCTCGGACGAGTAGCCAGCGAAGTTGCTCTCCGTTTGCGCGGCAAACACAAGGCCATTTACACGCCTCACGTCGATACCGGTGACTTCATCGTCATCATCAACGCAGCCCAACTGCGCGTCACCGGCGCCAAGCCGATTGACAAGGTGTACTACCGCCACTCGGGTTACCCGGGCGGCATCACGGCCACCAACTTCCGCGACATGCAAGCCAAGCACCCAGGCCGCGCCCTGGAAAAGGCCGTCAAGGGCATGCTGCCCAAGGGCCCGCTCGGTTACGCGATGATCAAGAAACTCAAGGTGTACGGTGGCGCAGAGCACCCGCATGCCGCCCAACAGCCCAAAGTGCTGGAACTGTAAGGAGCCTTGAGAATGATTGGTGAATGGAACAATGGCACCGGCCGTCGCAAATCCAGCGTCGCCCGCGTGTTTCTGAAAAAGGGCACCGGCAAGATCACGGTCAACGGCAAGGACATCCAAGAGTTCTTTGGCCGCGAGACCTCGATCATGATTGCCAAGCAGCCGCTCTTCTTGACCAACAACGTCGAAACCTTCGACATCATGGTCAATGTGGCTGGCGGCGGTGAGTCCGGCCAAGCCGGCGCGACCCGCCACGGCATCACCCGCGCGCTGATCGACTATGACGCGTCGCTCAAGCCAGTGTTGAGCCAGGCTGGCTTCGTGACGCGCGATGCGCGCGAAGTGGAGCGCAAGAAAGTCGGTCTGCATTCCGCACGCCGCCGCAAGCAGTTCTCGAAGCGCTAAATCACAGCCTTTTTGGGCTTGTTGCTCGAACTGTCAAAAAACCGCCTCCGGGCGGTTTTTTGTTGGTTGAAGTAGCATCCACGATCGGCCGCATGTTCGGCCCCACAGGAGTCCTCTCAAATGAGTGCCGTTGCAGAAAACATTCAGACCCAAATGCCTGAGCCGATCGTCTTCACCGACAGTGCGGCAGCCAAGGTCGCCGATTTGATCGCCGAAGAAGGCAATCCCGACCTCAAGTTGCGCGTATTTGTGCAGGGCGGCGGGTGCTCGGGCTTCCAGTACGGATTTACCTTCGACGAAATCACGAACGAAGACGACACGACGATGACCAAGAACGGCGTGTCCTTGCTGATCGACGCGATGAGCTACCAGTATCTCGTCGGCGCCGAGATCGATTACAAGGAAGACCTCCAAGGTGCGCAGTTCGTGATCAAGAATCCGAACGCTACCAGCACCTGCGGCTGCGGATCGAGCTTCTCTGCTTGATGTGTTCGGTCTTTCTGTGTCTTTTTTGAAAGCCGCCTTCGGGCGGCTTTTTGCTGCCCGCCTTTCCGTGATCGCATGACCGTTTCGGAATCCCCGCCCAAGAGCCTGCTGTGGCTCGTGGCCATCGGCTTTTTCATGCAGACGCTCGATGCCACCATCATCAATACGGCCTTGCCGGCGATGGCCACGAGCCTGGGTGAGAGCCCACTGCGCATGCAGTCGGTCGTGGTGGCCTATGCGCTCACGATGGCCATGCTGATTCCCGCTTCCGGATGGATGGCGGATCGCTTCGGGACGCGCCGGGTGTTCTTCTTCGCCATCGTGCTGTTCGTCGCCGGGTCGGTGCTGTGCGCCATGTCGCGCGGCATCGATCAACTGGTGGCGGCGCGCGTGATCCAGGGGATGGGCGGAGCCCTCCTGCTGCCGGTGGGGCGCCTGGCGTTGCTTCGATCGGTGCCGCGCGCCGAGTTCCTGGCGGCGATGAGCTTCGTCGCCGTTCCGGGACTCATCGGTCCATTGCTGGGGCCGACGTTGGGCGGCTGGTTGGTCCAGTACGCGTCATGGCATTGGATCTTCCTGATCAACGTCCCCGTGGGGCTTGTCGGATGTTTTGCCACGCTGAGGGTCATGCCGGATCTGCGTGCGGCCGACAGGCGGCGTTTCGACGGTGTCGGCTACGCACTGCTGGCTTTCGGCATGGTCGCGATCTCGTTGGCAATCGATGGCGTGTCCGGTCTCGGCTTGCGGCAGGTTGGGGTGTTGGTGCTCCTGGTGTTCGGCTTCGCGAGTATCACGGCTTATTGGCTTCACGCCGTGCGCCGCCCCTATCCGCTCTTCGAGCCGGCTTTGTTCGGTATTCCGACGCTCAGCATCGGCTTGCTGGGCAACCTGTTTTCGCGCCTGGGCAGTGGCTGCATGCCGTTTCTGATACCACTCTTGCTCCAGGTCTCGATGGGGTACTCGCCATTGCGGGCGGGTCTCATGATGTTGCCGATCGCGCTCGCCGGCATGGCCATGAAGCGCTTTGCGACGCCGTTGATCACGCGATACGGCTACCGCAAGGTGCTGGTCGTCAACACCTCGCTCGTAGGCCTCTCGATGGCGAGCTTCGGGTTTGCGACGCCCCAGCAGCCGGTCGCCCTGCACATCGTTCAGCTGATCGCTTTCGGCGCAGTCAATTCGCTGCAGTTCACGGCCATGAACACCATCACGCTGAAGGACCTGGACGGAAGCATGGCCAGCGCCGGCAACAGTCTTCTGTCGATGGTTCAGATGCTGGCAATGAGCCTGGGCGTGGCTGCGGCCAGTGCGGTCCTGTCGGGCTACACCGGCATTTTCGGCAGCGAGACACCGGTCGCGACGCTGCATGCCTTCGAGGCCACATTCGCCAGCATGGGATTGGTCACTCTGGCCTCGGCGCTGATCTTCTGGAACCTCCCGCCGGAAGCGCGTGCCGTTCAGCCGGCGCAGCCCGAGGTGTCCGGACAGGGCTGAAGCCGGCTGGGCAAATGGCTCAGGCGGGGTAGATCGCGCCGAGAACGCGCGCGCCGCGCGCGCCGGTCACGCTGGCGAGGTTGCCAGCTTCGCTTCGAATGGTGCTGCGTGCCAGCCACGCAAAGGCCGCCGCTTCGACTTCCTGGGGCGGCAGACCGCGCTCGGCGGATGAGACGACGTCCACGGCCGGGAGCAGTGTTTTCAGCCGGGACATCAGGTGAAGATTGAGGGCGCCCCCGCCGCAGACGATCAGCAACTGGCTGTCAGCGCCGTGGCGTTGCAGATGCTCGGCGCACACGCGTGCAGTCAACTCCGTCAGGGTCGCCTGCACGTCGGCAGGATCGGCATTCGACGTGCCCAGAATCGAAGCCAACCAGTTTGGGTTGAACAAGTCGCGTCCAGTGCTCTTGGGTGGTGGCTTGGCGAAATACGGGTCGTCGAGAAGGCGTTCGAGGAGATCCGGCAACACCGTTCCGCTGGCTGCCCATTGGCCATCGGCGTCGAAAGGCTCGCCGATGTGGGCCTGGCACCAGTGGTCCATCAGCGCGTTGCCCGGACCGCAGTCGAATCCCAGCACCGTGCCAGCGCTGGCCGGAAGTACGCTGAGATTCGAGATCCCGCCGATGTTCAATACCGCGACAGCTTGATCGCTGCGGGCGAACAGCGCGCGATGAAACGCAGGCACCAATGGCGCGCCTTGCCCGCCGGCGGCAAGGTCGCGACTTCGGAAATCCGCGACGACCGGGATGCCGGTCAGCTCCGCGAGCAAGGACGGGTTGTTGATCTGCAGGGTGTAGCCGACATCGTCGAACTCTCCGGGCCGGTGTCGCACTGTTTGGCCGTGCGCGCCGATGGCAACCACGGCGTCGGCGGAAAGTTCGGCGTCCGCCAGCAATTGCCGAACGACGCCAGCGTACGCCCGGGCCAGTCCGTTGCCGGCCAGTGCGGCGCGATGCAGTTCGTTATCGCCGCCGGGCGTATTGAGAGCCATGAGTTCGGACCGCAATCCCACTGAGAACGGCGCAGCGGCGTACCCTTGCACCGCGATGCGCCCTTCGGAGAAATCGGCAAGGACGCCATCAACGCCGTCCATCGAAGTGCCCGACATCAGGCCGACGAAGAGTTCAGCCATTTTCGGGTCGGTTCAGGTGAATTCGTCGGGCCGCCGCCAAGACAGTGTTCAGTCGGCGCTGGCCTGGACGACCGCGAAGGCGGCTGACAGCTCGGCCTGTGTCGCGACGGCAAGACGATCGAATGCGGGGCGCGCCGAAGCAGTGATGGGCGAGCCGCCGCCCTGTTGCGCAATCGTGGACGGATCCTGGTAGTCGCCGTTCACACGGAATTCGAAGTGAAGGTGCGGCCCCGTGGCCCAGCCGGTCGAGCCGACCGCTCCCAGTGTCTGACTCTGGCTGATACTTTGGCCGACCTTGACGTCGATGCGGCTCAGGTGCGCGTACGCAGTTTCCTGATTGGTGCGGTGCTTCAGGATCACGATGTTTCCGTAACCGCTCTGCGTGCCCGCGAATTCGACTGTACCGTCGCCAACGGCCCGAACGGGCGTGCCCGTGGGGGCGGCGAAGTCGATGCCGTGGTGCTGGCGCCAAGTATTCAGGATGGGGTGCATCCGCATCGCAAAGCCGCTCGACACCCTCGAAAACTCGACCGGTGATGAGAGATATGCGCGGCGAAGGCTATCGCCATTTGGCCGGTAATAGCCGCCTTTCTGTCCGGGCTCCTGGTACCACAGGGCCTGATGCAGCTTGCCGTTGCTCTCGAACTCTGCCGACAGGACTCGACCGTTGCGCAGTGTCTGACCGTCGGCGTCGAAGGTTTCGTAGACGACAGCGAAGCGGTCACCCTTGCGCAGGGATCGGAAATCGACATCGCCGGAGAAGATGTCGGCCAACTGGCCCGCCACCGAGTCGGGAATGCCTGCATCGTCGGTCGCCGCGAATAGCGAGGTGCGCACGGTGCCGCTAGCGAGCCGCGATCCCGGGGTCAGGGCGTCGGTTTCGGTTCGTGCGGCAAAGCCGCCAGGCGTCTTCTCGATCACGAGCCGCTTGAAGCCGCCGTCGCCGTCCGGAATCCAGCGCGCGCTGAGCTTCTGCAGCGCATTTTCTTGCGTGGCTTCGGCGGTCACCGTACGGCCAGGGCGGCTTAACAGGGCGGCGCGGGCTTCGGGGTTGGTGCGGACGAATGTCGCTGCGGAGGTGTCGGCGATCCCGAGGCGCTGCAGCAGGGCCTCTGCTGTATCGCTGGAACGGGTGATTTCAGTGCGAAACAGGGTGAAGCTATAGCTGTCCAGGGCTTCAGTCTGTTCGGCGAAAGGGAGAGGTGTCACCGCCTCGAACACCTGCTTCACAGGTATCTTGGCCGCGTCCGGGCCCAGCGAGGCAACAGCAAAGGCACCGCCACCCGCGGACAGAAGCACTGCGGCGATCGCTGCCGTGATCTGCTTCGGATATGTCCGAAATGTGTAAGCCACGCGCGAAGCAATCAGCTCCTCGGCGGCAAGAATGCCGTTGATCAAAACTTCGAAATTCCAGCTCAGGTTCTGCAAATCCGTGCTGCGAGGGCCGTGTCGAACGGGCGGCAGGACGGTGCGGGGAAACAGCGCCGCTTAGAATTCGACGCTTGAAATGTCGGGCTGAGTATAGCTTCGGCCATAGAAAAATCAGCCCAAAATTGCCATGTACGCCGCTTCTGTTACAACATCAAGTATCTCCGAAGGTGTAGGACGGGCGCTCGAAATTTCACTTCGTGGAACTGACGAGTTGCTGCCCCAGGACGAATGGGTGCGAAAGCTCCAGCGGTCCGAGGCAACCGGGGCACCGCTGCGAATCAAACTCGGCCTGGACCCTACGGCGCCGGACATCCACATCGGTCACACGGTGGTGCTCAACAAGATGCGCCAGCTCCAGGATCTCGGTCACACCGTGATCTTCCTGATCGGTGATTTCACGACCACCATCGGGGACCCGTCCGGCCGCAACAGCACGCGGCCGCCCCTGACCCGTGAGCAGATCGAAGCCAACGCCCAGACCTACTACCGTCAAGCCAGCTTGGTGCTGGACCCCGCCAAGACCGAAATCCGCTACAACTCCGAGTGGAGTGATCCGCTCGGCGCGCGTGGAATGATCCAGCTGGCCGCCAAGTACACCGTGGCGCGCATGATGGAGCGAGACGACTTCAGCAAGCGTTTCAAGGCGGGCCAGTCGATTTCGGTGCATGAGTTCCTCTATCCGCTGATGCAGGGCTACGACTCGGTGGCGCTCAAGTCCGACCTCGAACTTGGCGGCACCGACCAGAAGTTCAACCTCCTCGTTGGCCGTCACCTTCAGCAGGAGTACGGGCAAGAGCCGCAGTGCATACTCACTATGCCACTGCTGGAAGGCCTCGACGGCGTCGAGAAGATGTCGAAGAGCAAGAACAACTACATCGGGATCAGCGAGGACCCGAACACCATGTTTGCCAAGGTGCTGTCCATTTCGGACACGCTCATGTGGCGCTGGTACACGCTGCTCAGCTTCAAGTCGCTGGCCGACATTGCGGCGCTCAAGGCCGAAGTCGAGGCGGGCCGCAATCCGAAGGACGCCAAGGTTGCCTTGGCCAAGGAAATCACCGCACGCTTCCATAGTGCAACGCTGGCCGACGCAGCCGAGCAGGATTTCGTCAACCGCAGCAAGGGCGGTGTGCCCGATCAGATCCCGGAAGTTGCCTTGACCGGCGCTCCGCTGGGTATTGCGCAACTGCTGAAGCAGGCGGAGCTCGCGCCTTCGACGTCCGAGGGTAACCGCCTGATCGATGGTGGCGGCGTGCGGGTGGACTCGAGTGTCGTCAGCGACAAGGCCTTGAAGCTGGACGCCGGCAGCTACGTCGTGCAGGTCGGCAAGCGCAAGTTCGCTCGCGTCAATCTGAGCTGATCAGCGCACTTCGATGGTCACGCGACGGTTGCGTGGTTCGTCGACTTCATCCGGTGTCTGGATGGCAAGTTCGCGTTCGCCTCGTCCGACGGCTTCGATGCGGTTCGGCGGGAATCCGCGGTCGAGGAAGATCTGGCGTATCTGCGCGGCGCGACTGCGAGAGAGTTCGTCATTGCGCGCGACGGACCCAACCGTGTCGGTGTAGCCCGTCACCACGATCTCGCCTCCGCTGCGCGCCAGGGCCGCGGTCAGTGCCTCGCTCATGGCGACTTGGGACTTCGCGGTGAGCACCGTTTCGCCCGCCTCGAAGTACACCGTATAGCGCTGCACCGGTGGCGGCATCAGATCGAAGAGCTCTTTGTTCTCGGCCTTCACGCGGCTGGGATCCGCCTCGTCGACGACGGGTGCGCCCCGTGCCCCCACGGCTGCCGTTGCGCGTTGATAGGGCTTGGAGAGGGTTTCCTCTCCGTCCTCGGTGCTCACGACCACGGCAGAAGGCTTGCCGTCTGCTTGCGGCAACAGCACGACGCGTGTCCCGGGGGTCGAACAGGCCGCAACCAGTGCGGCCAGCAGAATCGCGACGACGAATGAAAAGCGGCGGAGCATCACGGTTGCGCGTCTGTCTGAACGATGAAGTCCGTACCGCGAATGCCGATCACTGCGGTGGGCGTCTCGACCCGCACCGCATCGGGATGCGTCTTGCCGATCAGACCGGTGACCATGCGCAGCGAGCCGCGCAGGAGCGAAACCAGCATGCCGCCGTCCTGCGTGGTCGAATCGAAATGGAATTCCTTGACATCAAGGCGCGAGGACGGACCCACAACGATCTTCGTGCCGTCGCGCAGAACCACGCTGGCGCCGGAGTCGGGCCCGGTCACCACGCGATCGATCGGGGCCAGCAAGTCGCCCGCACTGGCGACTCGCGACGAACCGTTGGCGCTCAGAAGCTGAACATTGCCTTGCACGGATTTCAGGATGCCGGCGCGCTCTTCGATCGTCACCGGGTTCGAGGTGCCGGCAGCGAAAGGCTTGGTAGCGGGAGATTGCTGCGCCTGGACACCGACGCCGGCGCAGGCAAAAGTGAGGCCACACAGGCCCATGGCAAGACTTTTGTTCACGTATGATTTCGATTTTGGTTCTAGTACGTGCGTCGATAGTACGCGAGTATTAATCGAACCCAGGACGGCAAGGGCGCTCCGCAACAATCGGCCGCGGTTTGAAGCCATTTCTCGGCATTAGTTCTTGTCATTGAACCCCCACATCCTGAAGCTCGCCGCATTGAGCCCCCGGACGCTGCTTCGCGTCTCGGTGGCGGTCGCAGTCATCACCATTCTGTTGAAGGGATGGGCGGCTTACATCACGAATTCGATGGGGCTCATCTCGGACGCCATGGAGTCGTTCGTGAATCTCGCAAGCGCGACTTTTGCGCTGGCCATGGTCACCATCGCAGCTCGGCCTGCGGACGAAGATCATCCATATGGACACCACAAGGCCGAGTATTTTTCCTCGGGCTTTGAAGGCATCCTGATCATCGGTGCGGCCATTGCCATCGTCTGGGCGGCGGTTGTCCGGCTGCTTTCACCGCAACCACTCGAACAGGTCGGCTGGGGCCTGGCGCTTTCGGTCCTGAGTTCGGTGTTCAACGGCGCGCTCTCGCTGGTGCTGTTCAGGGCCGCGCAGACGCATCGTTCCATCGCGCTGGAGGCGGACGCAAGGCATCTCATGAGCGACGTTTGGACGTCGGGTGCGGTGCTCGTCGGCGTCGCGGCGGTCGCGTTGACCGGATGGCTATGGCTGGACCCCTTGCTTGCCATCGGCGTGGCGCTGAACATCGCGCGCGAAGGTGTGAAGCTGGTCTGGCGATCGTCGCAGGGGCTGATGGACGAGGCGCTTGACCCCGAGGCTCTGGCGCAATTGCAGGCCACGCTCGAACGGTTCGCGGCAGACGTGCCGGAGGGCTCGCAGCTTCGCTTCGACGACATCGTGACCCGTCGTGCGGGCCAGCGGCGCTTTGCCGATCTGCACATGCACGTGCCGGGGGCGTGGCCGCTCCAACGGGCAGCCGGCTTGCGCGATGCGCTCGAACAGGCACTGATGGATGCAGTACCCGGTCTGCGCGTGACCATCCAGTTGCTGCCGTTGGGGATGGAAGCGCGCGCAACGCAAAAGGACCACACACCATGAAGGCGTTGCTGCAGCGCGTGGCCAGTGCCCGGGTCGAGATCGCCGGCCGCACTGCCGGTGCCATCGATGCCGGGCTTCTCGTCCTGCTGTGCGCCGAGCGCGGCGATGGCGATGCGCAGGCCGATCGCATGCTGGCCAAGATCCTCAAATTGCGCATCTTCTCGGACGACGCCGGCAAGATGAATCGCAGCGTCCAGGACATCGGCGGTGGCTTGCTGGTGGTGAGCCAGTTCACTCTCGCGGCCGATGTCAGCGGGGGCAACCGGCCGAGCTTTACCCAGGCGGCGGCACCCGACGAAGGGCGCCGACTCTACGAATACTTCGTGGCCCAGGCGCGCGCCGCGCATCCTGTGGTCGAAACAGGCGAGTTCGGCGCCGACATGAAAGTGCACTTGCTGAACGACGGCCCGGTGACCATTCCGCTGCAGATGTCGCCCTGAGGCGATTGCCGATCAGTAAGGATTCTTGATGCCGAGCCGCGCGAGGATTTCGATCTCGCGCGCCTCCATGGCTTCGGCGTCTTCCTCGCCGGTCTCGTGGTCCCAGCCCTGGGCGTGCAGGGTGCCGTGCACCAGCAGGTGCGCATAGTGGGCGGCGAGTGTCTTGCGCTGCTCCTTCGCTTCTCTTGCAACGACGGGGGCACATAGCACCAGATCGGCCATCACGATGGGCGCCTGCGTGTAGTCGAAGGTCAGTACGTTGGTCGCGTAGTCCTTGCCCCGGAACGCGCGGTTGAGCCGCTGGCCTTCATCGGCGTCGACGACCCGGACGGTGATCTCGCCGTCAGCGTCGAGCGCGTGGCGGATCCAGCGGCTCACGCTGTGGCGGGGCAGGGCGGCGCGATGGCGATCCACGCCCTTGAATCTTGCAAACTGCAGCGACAGGGACAAGCCGGCGAGCGCCACGTCAGTTCGCTCCGCGCGTCTTGCGCGCCTTGTCATAGGCATCGACGATGCGCGCCACCAAGGGATGCCGTACCACGTCGGCGCTGGTGAAGTGCGTGATCGCGATGCCATTGACGCGCTTGAGCACGCGCTCGGCATCGATCAGCCCGCTCAGTTGCGCCTTTGGCAGGTCGATCTGGCTGACATCGCCGGTCACCACGGCCTTGGCACCAAAGCCGATGCGTGTGAGGAACATCTTCATCTGCTCTGGCGTGGTGTTCTGCGCTTCGTCGAGGATGACGAAGGCGTTGTTGAGCGTGCGGCCGCGCATGAAGGCCAAGGGCGCAATCTCCAGCGCGTTGCGCTCGAAGGCCTTCTGGACGCGGTCGAAACCCATCAGGTCGTAGAGCGCGTCGTACAAGGGGCGCAGGTAGGGGTCGACCTTCTGCGTCAGGTCGCCGGGCAGGAAGCCGAGTCGCTCACCGGCCTCGACCGCGGGCCGGGTCAGCACGATGCGCTGGACAGCGCTGCGTTCCAGGGCGTCGACGGCGCTGGCCACGGCCAGGTAGGTCTTGCCGGTTCCTGCCGGACCAATGCCCAGTGTGATGTCGTGGTTCGCGATGTTGTGAAGGTAGACGCTCTGGTTCGGTGTGCGCGCACGCAGGTCCGCGCGGCGTGTGGCGAGGAGCAGGGCGCCATCTTCCGCTTCCGCCATGGAGCCGTCGCCCGCGAGGGTGAGTTGCACGACCGCGGCGTCGATCGGCCGCTGCGCGATCTCGTAGAGCGCCTGAAGCACATCCATCGCGCGCTCCGCGTTGACCTTGGGGCCGTCGACCTTGAACTGCTCGTGGCGGTGAGCGATCTTGACGTTGAGTGCCTCCTCGATGCGCCGCAGGTTCGCGTCGAGCGGGCCGCAGAGGTGTCCCAGGCGCGTGTTGTTGGGCGGGGCGAAGGTGTGTCGCAGAATCACGCGAGTTTCATTTCAAAAGCGAAAAGGGCACCCATGATAGGCAAACTCACCGGCATCCTGGCCGAACGCAATCCGCCCCAGGTGGTGGTGGACTGCAACGGCGTCGGCTACGAGGTCGATGTGCCCATGAGCACCTTCTACAACCTGCCGACCGCTGGAGAGCGGGTGTCGTTGCTGACGCACTTCGTGGTGCGGGAGGATGCGCAGGTCCTGTACGGCTTTGGCACCGCAGCCGAACGTGCGGCTTTTCGACAGCTCATCAAGATCTCGGGTGTGGGCCCCCGCACCGCGCTGGGCGTGCTCAGCGGCATGAGCGTGAGCGAACTGGCACAGGCCATCACGCTGCAGGAGGCTGGTCGGTTGGTGAAGATACCGGGCATCGGCAAGAAGACGGCGGAACGGCTGCTGCTCGAACTGAAGGGCAAGCTCGGTGCCGAGATTGCACTGCCCGCGCACGCGGCCACGGATTCGCAGGCCGACATCCTGCAGGCGCTGATCGCGCTCGGCTACAGCGACAAGGAAGCCGCCGCGTCGCTCAAGGCGCTACCGAAGGATGTGGCCGTGGGAGAAGGGATCAAGCTGGCGCTGAGGGCGCTGGCGAAATAGTTTCAGTGCCAGTCCTGCAACGCAAGCGCCATTGCGAAAACCACCGTCTGCACGGTCACCGCGATGCCGTGCCGCTGCATCAGCTGGCGGGCGAGCAGGATGCGTTCGGCAAGCGGCCGTGACGTTTCGGCGACGCGTCGGAGCCCGAGCTTTTCCAGTCCGCCGTCGAGGTTCGCCAGCGAGGTGATTGCGCCTTGCGCAAGACCTGCAAACACTTCGGCGTCCAGCCGTAAGCGCAGCGCCATGTAGCGCTCGGGCAATCCGACCAACGCGACGACCGCATAGGCGCCCCAGGCCACCGAAGGCAGCGAGCGACCGGTCAGCGCGAGCACGAGGCCGGCGATGAACGAAAGCGCCAGGCCCCAGGTGGCGAGCGATCCGCCGGCGCGCAACAGGCCGGCGGTGGTGGCGCACAGCGCGCGATCGTTGTCGTTCATGGTCTGCACATCCACAGGTTCGTCGCCCCTTTCCGGTGGCGCATTCTGCCGCAGGGCCGACTAAACTGCGCCCTCAGCCAACCGCCCCATGACCATCCAGACCGACGATTTCGCCCCGGCCCCGCAACGCGTGGTGTCCGCCGCGCCCGCCTCGCCCAATGAAGAAGCGATCGAGCGAGCGCTACGGCCCAAGCTGCTCGACGAATACGTCGGCCAGGCCAAAGTGCGCGAACAGCTCGAAATCTTCATCGGGGCGGCGCGTCAGCGCGCCGAGGCGCTCGACCACGTGCTGCTGTTCGGCCCGCCGGGGCTGGGCAAGACGACGCTGTCGCACATCATCGCGGCGGAGCTCGGCGTGAACCTGCGCCAGACCTCCGGGCCGGTGCTCGAAAAACCCAAGGACCTTGCTGCGCTGCTGACCAATCTCGAGCGCAACGACGTGCTGTTCATCGACGAGATCCATCGGCTCTCGCCCGTGGTCGAGGAAATCCTCTACCCCGCGCTGGAGGACTACCAGATCGACATCATGATCGGCGAGGGCCCCGCCGCGCGAAGCATCAAGCTCGACCTGCAGCCCTTCACGCTCGTCGGTGCGACCACGCGTGCCGGCATGCTGACCAATCCGCTGCGCGATCGCTTCGGCATCGTCGCCCGGCTCGAGTTCTACACGGCTGAAGAACTGGCGCGCATCGTCCGCCGGAGCGCGGGTCTGCTTGCCGTACCGATGGACGAGGCTGGCGGGCTGGAGATCGCCCGACGTTCGCGCGGCACACCGCGTATCGCCAATCGATTGTTGCGCCGGGTGCGCGACTACGCGCAGGTCAAGAGTGACGGGCGGATCACGTCCGACGTCGCACACAAGGCGCTGGCGATGCTGGACGTCGATCCGCAGGGCTTCGACCTGATGGACCGGAAGTTGCTCGAAGCGGTCATCCATCGCTTCGACGGGGGACCGGTCGGGCTCGACAACATTGCCGCCAGCATTGGCGAGGAGTCGGGCACCATCGAAGACGTGATCGAGCCCTATCTGATCCAGCAGGGCTACCTCCAGCGCACGCCGCGCGGCCGCATCGCCACCTTGGCGGCCTATCGGCACCTGGGCGTCGCTGCGCCGCAACGCGACGGCGACATGTTCGGCAACTGAGTCGCGCGACGCCTCAGCGTGTCGCGATACTTCCGGTCGGACGGACGTTGGCCGCGATCAGCCATTGCGCCGCGTAGTAGCTGGCCAGCACCCACAGCGAGGCGACTGGCAATGGCTGCACAAACCTATTGGTCGCCAACAAGGCGTCGCTCAGCATGAATAGACAGGCACCCAGCGCAACGTGCCGTGCCGGCGTATCGCCCATCGTCGCCGCGCGCCCCAGCGCCTGGGCCGCCATGCAGGCGATCACGATGACGTAGATCCCCACCGGCACGCGCAGGCCTGCGGGCAGTCCGCCCCACCACAGGAATGCGTACATGAGCACGCCGATCGATAGCGTTGCGCCAAGCGTGCGTCGACGCGGGAATGTGCCGACATCGATCGAAAAGAGCGCGATGTAGGCCAGATGCGCCAGCAGGAAGCAGATGAGACCCGGCACGAAGAACTGAGGCCACATCAGCAACACATCGCCGGTCAATGAGGCGACGAGGCCGGCGATCAGCAACAAGGAGAAGCGCCCCGGGACAATCGATGCGCGCAGGCGCGTGCATGCAAAGGCAATGAGGATCATCAGCGCGAGTGGCTTGAAGGTGACATGGAGCCCGGCAATCCCCAGCGCGCCGCTCGCGGTGGCCAGCGCGGCGGCATCGACGAAAAGGACTTCCATCACCGTGAGGCGGCCCTGGAGCGCCGCGCCCGTTGCCCAAAGGCCGGCGGTCAGCGCGGCGAGCCATACCAGCGCCGGGGCGAACGGAAGCACATCCGAATGCCAGAGAAACACGGTCGTACCCGCCAGCAGGGCAATGAACTGCCCGGCCGCGAAGGCCTGCACGCCGCGCGAGGCCGGCGGATCGTAGCGACGCACCTGGGCGATGTCGAAGGCGGGTTTGGGATCGAGCGCTGCCACGTCGGCCGGGCGCCAACCGGGCGGTCTGATCCACAGGCGCAGCTTGTCGCTCCAGCGTCGGGTACGCCATGTGTCGCGAGCCAGCGCCCAATACACCTCGGCGTTCGCCCAGATCGGGTCCCAACTCTGAAGAGGACTGCGCGTGCCATAGACGCAACGCTCGTCTTCTTCCTGAAAGGTGCCGAACAGGCGATCCCAGATGATCAGCACCCCGCCGTAGTTGCGATCCACATAGCGGTCATTCACTGCATGGTGCACCCGATGGTTCGAAGGCGAACAGAACCAGCGGTCGAACCACCCCAGCTTGCCGACCTGCTCGGTGTGCACCCAGAACTGATAGAGCAGATCGATGAGCGCGACCACGCCGAACACCAGGGGCGGCACCCCTGCCACTGCCATCGGCAAATAGAAGATCCAACCGAGCAGCGCTCCGCTCGAGGTCTGGCGCAATGCCGTCGAAAGGTTGTAGTGCTGGCTCTGGTGATGCACCACGTGCGCGGCCCACAGCACGGCGCTTTCATGACCGAAGCGATGCAGCCAGTAGTAGCACAAGTCATAGAAGACCAGGGCCAGCAGCCAGCCGTACCACTGGGTCCAGAAGTCCTCGTTCGGGAACAGCGCGAAGGCAGACCAGCATGCCGTGTAGATGCCGATGCGCAGGAGCCCGGTCAAGACCGCGCTGATCTGGCTCAGCATCCCCAGGCCGATGCTGTTGATCGTGTCTGGCAGGCGGTAGGTGTCCGGGCCGGTTCCGCGCTTCGCCCGCCATCGGCCCACAAAGAACTCGATGCCGATCAGCAAAAAGAAGACCGGGGTTGCAAGAACGATGATCTGGCCGGGACGCATGACGCTGATTGTCTGGCCCACCTCGCCATCGTTTCGTCACCGTTCCGTCATGGTTTGCCCGGAGATCCCGCAGGGGCGCCTTGGCGTTCTGTCGCCGATGCGTCACGCGGCTGCCATCGTGTCGTCACTCGTCGATGCGATCGTGCTCGTCCATGCAACGCGACGACGCCTTTCTTCGCGCATGGCGCGCCACCGTACCCCCGCTTCTCGATGGGGAAGTCGAGGAATCGACGCAACCCGTGCAGCGCTTTCGGACGCTTTGGATTTCGGACCTGCACCTGGGCACGCCCGGCTGCCAGGCGCGGGCGCTGCTCGATTTCCTGAAGCACACGGAATGCGAGACCCTGTTCCTGGTCGGCGACATCATCGACGGCTGGCAGCTGCGCAGGCACTGGTACTGGCCGCAAGCCCACAACGACGTGATCCAGAAGTTGTTGCGCAAGGCGCGCAAGGGAACGCGGGTGATCTTCATCCCGGGGAATCACGATGAATTCGCGCGCAAATACCTGCATCACAACTTCGGCGGTATCGATGTGGCCGACGAGTGGATTCACGAGACTGCGGACGGCCGCAAGCTCTGGGTCATGCATGGCGACCTGTTCGACGGCGTGATCCAGTGCGCGAAGTGGCTGGCCCATGTCGGCGATTCGCTCTACGAATTCACGCTCAGGCTGAACCGGCATCTCAACTCGCTGCGCGCGCGCATGGGGCTGCCCTATTGGTCCCTGTCGAAGTACCTGAAGCTGAAGGTCAAGCGCGCAGTCAGCTATGTCGGGGATTTTGAGAGCGCAGTGGCCCGCGAAGCCCGCAGGCGCGGCGTCCAGGGCGTCGTCTGCGGGCACATCCATCATGCCGAATTGAGGGACATCGACGGCATCCTCTACGCCAATGACGGCGACTGGGTCGAGAGCCTGACTGCGTTGGCCGAGCATGCCGACGGCGCGCTCGAAATCCTGCATTGGGCGAACCACATGCCGGTCACGACCCGAACCGGGCGCGCAACTTCGCGGCGCGAGCCGGCGCACGCATGACGGCCGCGCGCTTGCCGGCGTCACGCATTCCCGTCCGTACCGTCGATCTTGTCTACTTCAATGCCGGTGGTGGGCATCGCGCTTCCGCCCTGGCGCTCGAAGCAGCGATCCATCGGGCCGGGCTGCCGTGGAAGGTGCGGCTGGTCAACCTGCGCGAAGTCCTGGACCCGAAGGACAGCTTTCGGAAGCTCACCGGGATGGATCCCGAAGATGTCTACAACAAGCGCCTCGCGCGCGGCTGGACGCTGGGGCTCGCGCAGGAACTCAAACTCCTTCAGGGGATGATTCGATGGGGGCACGCCGCACTGGTGCGGCAGATGCAACAGCATTGGCAGGCGACCGAACCCGACATGGTCGTGTCACTGATTCCGAATTTCAACCGCGCGACATGCGAGGCGCTGGCGTCCACGCTGCCGGGCGTGCCTTACGTGACCGTGTTGACCGACCTCGCTGACTACCCGCCCGCTTTCTGGATCGAAGAGGGTCTCGAACAGCACCTGGTGTGCGGCTCGCCCAAAGCCGTGGAACAGGCTCGCGCAGCGGGCTGTGCGGAAGAGCGCATTCATGCCAGTTCGGGGATGATGATCCGCTCATCCTTCTACGACGCACGTCCGATCGATCGCCGTGCCGAGCGCATTCGGCTGGGGCTTGACCCGGATCGGCCGACCGGCGTCGTGCTGTTCGGCGGGCAGGGTTCGAAGGCGATGCTCGGGATCGCCAAGCGCCTGCCCGACACCCAGCTTGTCCTCGCCTGCGGGTACAACGCCAAGCTTGCGCAAGCGCTTCGCGCATTGCCTTCGCGAGCGCCGCGATCGGTGTTGGAATTCACGCCCGACGTCGCTCACTACATGGCATTGGCCGACTTCTTCATCGGCAAGCCGGGGCCTGGCAGCCTGAGCGAGGCGGTGCAGATGCACTTGCCGGTCATCGTGGTCCGAAATCGCTGGACGCTGCCGCAGGAGCGCTACAACGCCCAGTGGGTCAAGGAGCATGGCGTGGGCCTTGTGTGCCGCAGCTTTGCCCAGGTCGATGACGCGGTCGAAGAATTGATCGGTCAACTGGACCGCTACCGGGCCGCCACGCGCAAGGTGCGGAACAGGGCGGTGTTCGAGCTTCCGGTGATCCTGCAAGGCATCCTGGCGCGGGCCGAGATGCCGACGGCGCAGACCGCGTGACTTGGAGATCGCTGCGCGCTAAATCTTTGCAGCTGTGGAACTTTCAGCGTGGCGGCCCGTCCTTCATTGCAGACAGTCTGCCGGCGCTGGTAGAGGATGCCTCTTCGGCACCCGCCCTCAACCGGGCGGTTCCTCGATGCCGGCGACTGTCCCTGTCTTCCTTCCGGGCCTTGCTCCTGCAAGCGTCACTTCACGATGCGTTCAGCACGCTGAGGAAGCAGCACGACGCAGGCAAGAATGAACCCAGCCAGCACTGCCGTCGCCGTATATCGGCTCATCTCCAGCCCACCGTTCGCGTGCGGCTTGTCCAGCAAATCCCCCAGCGTGGCCCCGAATGGCCGCGTCAGAATGAACGCGACCCAAAAGAGTGCGGTCCGCGACACCGTGGTCCACAAGTAGGCCGCGCCAACCAGCGCGAGCGCCACGGCAAAGACGATTGCGCCACCCTCATACCCGAGACCCAGGCCCGTTTCCGGATCTGCCATCCAGTCCCCGAGTGCGGTGCCGAGTGTCTGGGAGAACATGATCGTCGCCCAATAGAACATCTCGGCCTTGCGAGAAGTGATCGCCGTCACGGACACCGAGCCGAGTGCCCGATGCCAGAGAAACAGCGTGGCGAGTAGAAGGAAGAGCAGGATCGATGCACCGCCCAGGTATCCGATCCCAAGCGATCGGTCCAGAAAGTCGGCAAGCGTTGTTCCCGCAGTGGTCGTGGCGATGATCACGAACCAGAACAGAAGAGGGTGAAATTTCTTTGCGGCGATCTGAGCCCACACCGCGCCGACGAAGATCGTGGCGAAGATGACTGTTCCCACGAGGTAGCCCAGGTTCATGGACATCGTCACCGCGTCGCCGGCGGTTTCGCCGAGCGTCGTGGCTGCGATCTTCACAACCCAGAACCAGAAAGTCACCTCGGCAACCTTGCCGAGCGGGAGGTCCGTATCAAGTCGCATCTTTGGCCTTTGACGGTTGAGTTTTTTCAAGTGAAAGACTCGGGGATCGACTTGGCCTCCATCGAGAGCCTGCCGACTTTTTTTGTGTAGGCGGCGGCCTGACGGTTCCCCCCGACTTGTTGGAGGATGTATTTCGGTGCTTGGAAGGGTTGAATCAAACGCGTGCGGGAGACGTCTCGCGCGCCCGTTCGAATTCCGCCAGCAGTTCCGGCGTCGTCATGAGGCGCAAGGCGTCCGTCGAGAAATGGTGCTCGCTGGCCAGGAATCGCAGCCTGAAGCTACCTATCGAGATCTCATCGCCTCCGACCAGAACCTGTGAGCTCACGCGGGCCCCGTTGACGAACAAGCCATTGCGGCTGCCCAGATCGCTGATCGTGACGAACGGGCCATCGATCGTCACGACGGCATGTCGCCGGCTGACCTGCATCGAATCGAGCACCACATCATTGGTCGACCCTCGGCCAATGGTGGTTTCGCTGGGACACAGCGAGACCTGCTTGGTCGCGGCTGAACCCTTCATCAAAATTAGTTTCGGCATGCGTCCCCCGGCGCTCCAATCTGTAACACGTTATTGTTACATCAAGTGCGGCGCCTGCCTGAGTGGAAGCTGACGAATCGCCGCGGGGCGAGGCATGAAAAAAGCCGGTAAGCGCTGTGAGTAGACGCTTACCGGCTTGATCTCGGATTGACTGGTGGCTCTTCACGGACTCGAACCGCGGACCTGTGGATTATGATTCCATCGCTCTAACCGACTGAGCTAAAGAGCCGAGCCAAAAATTATAGCTGTTTGCGGGCGCACTTTAGCCAGCCGTCAAAAGTTTCCGTGCCGCGAGTGTCGCCTCGTCCGCACAACGAGGTAAAAATCTGCGGATGCTTGCGCCCGACACGATTTCCCTTCCCCTTGAAGACCTGCCGGACGATCAGCTCATGCTCGCCTACGTTGGCGGCGACACGTCAGCCTTCGACATGCTCTACACACGCCACGAAAGCGCGTTGTTCCGCTTCATTCGACGTCTGCTGGGGATCCGTCTCGCGGCGGAAGCCGACGAAGTGTTCCAGGAGACCTGGACTCGCATCATCTCGGAACGCGAGGACTTTTCGCCGGAAGGCGTGGCCTGGCGCACCTGGGCTTTCACGGTGGCGCACAACCTCGCGACAGACCGGCTCCGCATGAGCGGCCACGAGGTCGCGTTCTATGCGCACGACGAAGACGGCGACGGGCTCGACGCCGCACGGCTTTTCAGCCGCGGGCTGCTTCAGGGCAGCAGCGCGGCGGACGACGCCCCGCACCCTTCGGCGGAAGAACTTGCTTTCTGGCGCGCGGCGGGTCGCCGGCTGCTGGCTTGCCTGAATGAACTGCCGGACGACCAACGCGCGGCCTTCCTGCTGCACCACGAGGAAGGCTTCACGTTGGAAGTGCTGGAGACCACGCTCGACGTCGGGCCGGAGACTGTCCGCAACCGGCTGCGCTTTGGCCTGAAGAAGCTTCGCGGTTGCATGGAACGTTATCTCTCGGTCCTGGAGCGCGCCGCATGAAAGCGTCCAACGCCGAACAGGTCGATTTGTCCGACGCCCACTTATGGCGAGCGCTGGAGCACGCGCCGGACCATAACGCCGCGCCCGACTGGCGCTTGCGCAAGGCCATCCTGAAGCGCGCCCATGACGCAATCGGCGCCCTGGATCCGGATGAGGCCGAAGCGGAACTGGAGCTTGCGGCGCACTCGGGGTGGCAGGGCCTCTTCGCGCGCAGGGGCGGTCGTTCACGCATGCCCTGGAAGACGATGTTCCTGGCCGTGCTGGTGGCGGTCGTGGTCGCCGTGTTTTGGCGGCACGAACCTGCGCCGGTTCCGCGTTCTGACAGCGAAGCACGGATGACCGCGCCAGCACCGCGGGCCAAGGAAATCGTCGCGCCGTCGCCCTCCGAAGGAACGAGCGCAGACCGATCGGTTGATTCGGTGGCATCTTCGGCGCCCCCGGCCGTTGCTGAAATGCCCGAGTCCTTGGCAGAACCCGCCGTTGAACCGGCACCTCCGCCGGAGGCCCCACCCCCCCCGACAGTGAAGACGCCGAAGGTGCAGGAGGCTGCCGCGCCGCAAGCGCCGCCGAAGCCCGAAGCCGCGCGCGCCGGGGATGCGCTCCCGCCACCTGCACCGGCCCCGACCCCGACCCAGAGCAACGCCGTGGCGCGGCTCGTGGTGCCGGATTCGCCATCGGCGCGATCCGGAAAGGAAGAGGGTCCTTCTGCGACGTCAACGTCACCATCGGCCAACGAGGCCAAGCCGCCCACTCCGGTGAAGGCGGCCCCTCCATCGCCGTCGGTACGCACCGAAGCGACCGACCCCCCAACCTTTGCCGCGCTGTCCCAGTGGAGCCGGATCACGATCAGCCGCCGCGGCGGAGAATCCCGGAGCTTTCCGCGCGACGAGGCGCGCGATCTGAATGCGCTGCTCGGATCGGCCGCCTTGTCGGCCGTCGAACCTCAGGTGCTGAAGGCAGCGCCCGAGTGGCGCGTGACCTTGGAGCGCAATGGCGAAGTTCTCGCAGTCTTCGAAGTCGCGGCATCGCAGGTGCGCTGGCGCGAGGGAAAGACGCCGTCGGCGACGGGCGTGCCTTCAGCCCCGGCGCTCTCCGCGTTGCGCGAAGCGCTGAGCAATGCCGTGCAGCAACCCGAGGCGGCTACGCAACCCGAGGCGGCTACGCAACCCGAGTCGCCAAGGGCACCCTAGCCGTGCATTACTGATTCTTGAAGTCAGGAGCGCGTTTGTTCAGGAAGGCGTCCATGCCTTCCTTCTGGTCGGCCGTCGCGAAGAGCGAGTGGAACAGCCGCCGTTCGAACATCACGCCATCCGACAGGCCGCTCTCGAAAGCGCGATTGACCGACTCCTTGGCTGCCATCACGGCGATCTGCGAGTAGCCAGCGATCACCAGGGCCGCGCCCAGGGCTTCTTCGGCGAGCTTGTCGACGGGAACCACGCGGCTGACCAGCCCGGCGCGCTCCGCTTCCTCCGCGTCCATCATGCGAGCCGTGAGGGCCATGTCCATCGCCTTGGACTTGCCTACGGCGCGCGGCAGGCGCTGCGTTCCGCCGGCGCCGGGGATCACGCCGATCTTGATTTCGGGTTGGCCGAACTTTGCGTTGTCGGCCGCGATGATGAAGTCGCACATCATCGCGAGCTCGCAACCACCGCCGAGTGCAAAGCCTGCGACCGCGGCGATCACCGGCTTGCGGACTTGGCGAATGGTTTCCCAATTGCGCGTGATGAAGTCGCCCTTGTAGGCGTCGAGGAAGGTGTACTTGGCCATCGCCGAGATATCGGCACCGGCTGCGAAAGCGCGCTCGCTGCCGGTGACGATGATGCAGCCGATAGCGGCATCGGCGTCGAAGGCCAGGAGCGCCTGGCCCAGGTCGGTCATCAGCGCATCGTTGAGTGCGTTCAGTGCCTTCGGGCGATTGAGCGTGATGATGCCGACCTTGCCGGCTTCGACGCGCACTTCGATGTTCTCGTAGCTCATGTGTATCTCCTTGGATGACTGTCTGTCGACGGGCCGGCGGGACAGGCTACGCCCGGCTCAGCCAATGGGAAAGCTTGACGGAATCCTGCGCGAAAAGGCGCCAGGTCGTCACGCCGGTTGGCAGCGTGAGCGGCAGGCGCAGCAAGCGGCGATCACGTGCGACGAGCGCCGTGAGCTTCTTGGTCGGACCCAGGTAGAGCGCAAGGTCATCGAGCCGCGTGAGCCGCCATCCCTGGACCGGCCGGCCCTTGGCAGCAGGAAGTTCGATCCCGATCCACTCGTCGTTGGCCGAGAAGCCTGCCTGCTCGGCAGCGCCGCCGCGCAGCACGGCCTTGACTTGCACACTGGCGTTCGACTCGGCGACCCTCATGCCGAGCTCCTGTGCGCGCTGCGCCGGATCGTCCAGTGTGGCAACGCCGTGGGCGCGCAGAAGATCGGACAAGGGCAGTTCGTCCGTCGAATGAACCCAGCTCGCGATTTCCTTCGAAAACGAACGCCCGCCGACCGCTTCGAGCGCGGCGGCGAAGTCCGCTTCGTCGATGGGGCCGCCCTCGCTGTTCTTCCACAGCAAGCGCATGGCCTGGTCGAGCGTGCCGTTGCCTTCGGCGCGCAGTGTGAGGTCGAAGCACAGCGCCACCAGCGCACCCTTGGTGTAGTAGCTCACCGTGGTGTTGGGCGTCTGCTCGTCCTGACGGTAGTACTTGACCCAGGCGTCGAAGCTCGCGTCCGCCACCGATTGCACGTGGCGGCCGGGCGTCTGCAGAACCTGGTTGATCGTCTTGTTGAGCAGCTTGAGGTAAGCGGCGTCGTCGATGCGGTCGGCGTGACGCAGCAGGAGGTCGTCGTAGTAGCTGGTGAAACCTTCGAACAGCCACAGCAGACGGGTGTAGTTCTCGCGCGCGTACTCGTAGCGCGAGAACTCGGCCGGCCGCATGCGTTTCACGTTCCAGGTGTGGAAGTACTCATGGCTGATCAGGCCGAGAAGCGTGGTGTAGCCCTCGGGTTGCTTGCGGGCGTCAATCTGCGGCAGGTCGCGGCGTGTGCAGATGAGTGCCGTCGAGTGACGGTGTTCCAGGCCGCCGTAGCCGTCGTCCACCGCGTTGAGCATGAACACATAGCGGTCATGCGGCGGCTTCGGTCCGTTTCGCTTGCCGACTTTGTCGCCATGCCAGAAGCGCATCTGCGTTTCGCAGATCGCGCGGGTGTCGGCCAGCAGTCGTTCGCCGTCGAAGGAAGCGGGCGCGCCCGCGAGCACGAACCGGTGCGGCACGCCGCAGGCCTCGAAATCCGCACTCCAGAACGCGCCCATTTCGACCGGGCTGTCGGCCAGTTCGTCGTAGCCGGAGGCAATGTATCTGCCGAAGCCGTGGCGATCGATCTGCTGAGGCTTCAGCGCCGTGGCGCATGACCAGCGAGCGCCATCCTTCGGCGTCGATGGCGCGACCACTTCGATCGCGTGCGGCACGTCGGTCTGGCCTTCGACCCTCAGGCAGAGGCTGGTGCCATTGAAGAAACCGCGATCGGCATCGAGCCACGCCGTGCGCACGGAGTTGTCGTAGGCGCAGACTTCGTAGCGCAGTTCCAGCGGCTTTTCCGGGACGCATTCGATCTGCCAGCTGCACTTGTCGATCTGGTGCGTGCTCAGCTTGCGCCGCCCCTGCGTTGCGCGCAGGTTCTGGAGGTTCTTGGAAAACTCGCGCACCAGATAGCTGCCCGGAATCCAGACCGGCAACTCCACGCGCTGCAGCGCGACGGGGTTGTGGATGGTCAACGTGACGCTGAACAGGTGCGCATTGCGGTCCGCGCACTCGACGCGGTACTGGATGGCCGGCGCCGCCATCAATTGAGGGCGGCGAGTTGCTTTTCGACCTGCGCCGCCGGAATGGCGCCCGGTGCACGCGTGCCGTCACTGAAGATCAGCGTGGGCGTGCCGGTGATGTTGTATTTCTGGCCGAATTCACGATTGCGCGTGAGCGCGGCGGTATCGCATTCGCCGGTGTCAGGCACGACGCCGCGCTGCATCCAGTCGTTCCAGGTCTTGGCCTTGTCCTTGGAACACCAGATGTTGCGCGCCTTGACGACCGAGTCGGGACCCAGCACTGGGTAGAGGAAGAGCTGGATGGTGACGTTGTCGACCTTCGTCATGTCGCGCTCGAACTGCTTGCAATAGCCGCAATTCGGGTCCGCAAAAATGGCCAGCCTGCGCTTGCCGTTGCCGCGCACGATCTTGATGGCGTCCTTCATGGGCAGCTTGTCGAAAGCGACCTCGCTGAGCTTCTCGATCCGCTCTTCGGTGAGGTTTCTGCGCTGCTTCACGTCGATCAGGTTGCCCTGCAGCAGGTAGTTGCCCTGTTCGTCGGTGTAGAAGATCTCGAAGCCGTTGATACGCACCTCATACAAGCCGGGCACTGGCGCCTTGGTGATCTCGTCGATCTTGGCGAACTGCGGAATGCGCTCAGCGAGGTTCTTGCGGATTTCGGCTTCGCCGGCGGAGGCCGTCAAGGCTTGACCGAATGCGAGGACGGCCAATGCGGCAAAAAGGGGGTGGAGGAGGGGGCGGGCAAGTTTTTTCATGAGGGTGTTCCCGTCTTTCATTGCAGGCCCATGGCCTGTCGTGCGATCCAGTTCTTGACGAGCCGTGTGCGGTCGAAACCACGCATGCCCCAGTTACGCAGCGCCGGCAAAGGATCGGCGCTGTGGGCGAAGAGTTGCTGCAGGCCGTCGGTGGCAAGGCTCATCGACAGCACATCGGTGCGGCGGGCGCGTTCGTAGCGACGCAGCAGCCGTGCGTCGCCGACGCTGCGCCAATAGTCGCGTGTCTTGATCACTTCCGCGAGCGCGGCGACATCGGCGAGGCCGAGATTCAGGCCCTGGCCGGCGAGCGGATGCACCGTGTGCGCGGCATCGCCGGCGAGGGCCCAGGCTGAACCGTCGCCGAGGCGCCCGGTCCAGCGGTCGGCAATGGCGCGTTGCAAGGGCCAGGCGGCGCGCTCACTCGTGAGGGTCAGGGCGCCGAGCGAATCGTGGGTGGCTTCGCGCAGGGCTGCGCTGAATTCCTCCAAGCCCTGTGCGAGAAGACCGGGTGCCCGCAGTTGGTCGACAGACCACACCAGGGCAAGCGAGCGGTCGAGGGCGTGTGCGTCTGCGGGTCGGTTCACGTCGGCGAGCGGCAGCAGCGCCAGGACCTCGCCCTTGTCGTTGAACCACTGGCGAGCAGTGCCGTCATGCGGCCTTTCGGCTTCGAGCCGGGCCGCGATCGCATGTTGGGGATAGCGTGTGACCTCGTAGCTCACGCCGAGCGCTTCCCGGGTGGCGCTCTGGCGGCCTTCGCAGACGACGGTGAGAGCGGCGGACACGGGTGCTGTCACAACTTCGATACGGGGCTGAAAGCGTACGGCGTCGCTCAACTGTTGCTCGAGCGCTGGAACGTCGACGATCCATGCCAGCGCCTCGACCTTCTGGCGGGCAGCGCTGAATTGAACCCGGCCGCCTTCGTCGCCGTAGACGAGCATCTCGCGCACGGGCATGGAATGCGCCGCGTCGGGCCAAGCGCGCAGCGATTCGAGGAGAGTCTTCGAAGCGGCGTTGAGCGCATAGGCGCGGACATCCTCCGTGGCAGGCGCCGCACCGGGCGCGACCAGCGCCACGCGCACGCGTTCGCGGGCCAGCAGCAGCGCCAGTGTGCGTCCGACGATGCCGGCGCCGCGAATGCAAACTTCGGGGGGGAGAGCCATCGCGGCATTGTAGGAGGAGCCTTTGCCGGGGTTGGCGTGCGGGAGAATCGCGGCTCCAGAACAAGGAACCCCCCGTGAATATCTCCGACTTCGATCTCCAGGCCAGAATCGCGCGCCTGTTCGTCTATCCGGTCAAATCCTGCGCAGGCGTCGAACTGACGGAAACGCTCGTGATCGAGACCGGGCTTGAATTCGACCGTGCCTGGATGGTGGTCGACGAGGCGGGTGAATTCGTGACACAGCGCGAGCTGCCACGCATGGCGCTGATCAGGCCGCAACTCAGGCATTCCGAAATGGTGCTGCGGGCGCCGGGCATGCTGGCCTTGCACATCGCGTTCGACCGGGTCGAAGCGCCGACCCGCGTGCGCGTGTGGAAAGACGAGGTCGCGGCCTACGACATGGGCGATCTGGCGGCGCAATGGTTCAGCGACTTTCTCTCGGAGCCGGGCAAGCCGCGAAAGCTGCGCATGGCGCGTTTCGATCCGGAGCAACGGCGTCTGTCGAGCTTGAAGTGGACGGACGGCATCGAGGCCCTCAACCAGTTCGCCGATGGGTTTCCGCTGCTCGTGACCAGCGAAGGATCGCTCGCCGAGCTCAACGCAAGGCTGGCGGCCGCCGGTCACGCTCCGGTTGGCATCGAACGCTTCCGACCCAACGTGGTGCTCGCCGGCATCGAGGCGCATGACGAAGACCGCGTCGACGCGATTCATATCGCTACGGCCGAAGGCGAAGTCAACCTGCGGCCCGTCAAGCCTTGTGCGCGCTGCCCGATTCCCGATATCGACCCGGCGACCGGCCTGCGCAGCCCTGAAGTCGGCGACACGTTGCGCACCTACCGTGCCGACCCGCGCGTCGACGGCGCGATCACCTTTGGCATGAACGCGATCGTGCTGCGGGGCGTCGAGCATGCATTGCGGGTCGGGCAGCCGGTTGGCGCCAACCTGCGTTTCGAGTAAGGGCGCGGCTTCGGTCGCCCCAAAAGGCCGGGCGCCTAAAATGCCCGATTCCCCCAAGATTTCTGAAAGCCCCCGCCATGAGTCTCCAGTGCGGCATCGTCGGCCTGCCCAACGTCGGCAAGTCCACCCTCTTCAACGCGTTGACCAAGGCAGGCATCGCGGCTGAAAACTATCCCTTCTGCACGATAGAGCCGAACGTCGGCGTGGTCGAGGTCCCGGACACGCGGCTTGGTCAGCTGGCCGAGATCGTGAAGCCCGAGCGCATCGTGCCGGCCATCGTCGAGTTCGTCGACATTGCAGGCCTCGTGGCCGGCGCAAGCCAGGGCGAAGGCCTCGGCAACCAGTTCCTCGCCCACATCCGCGAAACTGACGCGATCGTGAACGTGGTGCGCTGCTTCGAAGACGACAACGTGATTCATGTGGCCGGCAAAGTCGATCCGATCTCCGACATCGAGGTCATCCAGACCGAACTGTGCCTTGCTGATCTCTCGACGGTCGAGAAGGCCTTGCAGCGCCATACCAAGACGGCGCGCTCGGGCGACAAGGAAGCGATCAAGCTCGTTGCGCTGCTCGAGAAATGCCAGGCCGCATTGAACGAGAACAAGCCGGTTCGTGCCGTCGACTTCAGCAAGGAAGACAAGCCGCTGATCAAGCAGTTCTCGCTGATCACCGCCAAGCCCGCGATGTTTGTCGGCAACGTCGCCGAAGATGGATTCGAGAATAATCCGTTCCTCGATCGCCTGCGCGAATATGCCGCAGCGCAGAACGCGCCCGTCGTCGCCATCTGCGCCAAGATCGAAGCCGAACTGGCGGACATGGACGACGAAGATCGCAAGATGTTCCTCGCCGAGATCGGCCAGGACGAGCCGGGCCTGAACCGTCTCATCCGCGCCGCCTACACCTTGCTGGGGTTGCAGACCTACTTCACCGCCGGCGTGAAGGAAGTGCGTGCCTGGACCATCCACATCGGCGACACCGGCCCGCAGGCGGCCGGCGTGATCCATACGGATTTCGAAAAAGGCTACATCCGCGCGCAGACGATCTCGTTCAACGACTTCATCGCCTACAAGGGCGAGCAGGGCGCGAAGGATGCCGGCAAGATGCGGGCAGAAGGCAAGGAATACGTCGTCAAGGATGGCGACGTGATGAACTTCCTGTTCAGTTCCTAGGCCTCGGGGCAGCATCAAGCCTTTCATGATCACCGTCCACCACCTCAACAACTCTCGTTCGCAGCGCGTACTCTGGTTGCTCGAAGAGCTGGCGCTTCCTTACGAGATCGTGCATTACCAGCGCGATCCGAACACGATGCTCGCACCGCCTTCGCTGCGTGCGGTGCACCCTTTGGGGAAGTCGCCGGTGGTGACCACGGATGACGGATTGACGCTCGCCGAATCGGGCGCGATCGTTGAGACCTTGATCGAGCGCTATGGCAACGGCAATCTCGCTCCGGCGGCCGGTACGCCTGAAGCTTTGCGCTATCGCTATTGGCTTCACTATGCAGAAGGCTCGGCCATGCCGCCGCTTCTGCTCAAGCTGATGTTCGACACGATCGAGAGATCCAGAATGCCCTTTTTCGCGAAGCCGATCGCGAAGGCCATCGCACAGAAGGCCAAGGCCGGCTTCATCATGCCGAACATCAAGAGCCATCTGGACTTCATGGAAGGCGAGCTCGGCAAGAGCGAATGGTTTGCGGGCAATGCGTTCACCGGTGCCGATATTCAAATGAGCTTTCCGGTGGAGGCCGCTGTTGCGCGCGGCGGACTCGATGCCTCGCGGCCGAAGCTGATGTCGTATCTCGCGCGCATCCATGCGCGGCCGGCCTATCAGCGCGCGCTGGAGCGCGGCGGTCCGTACGGCCTGTTGAGCTGATTGCGGTCGAGCTGATTGCGGTCCGGATCGCGCCTGTCAGCTCGGCCAGATGTAGAGCAGCGCCACGGTCATCGTGATGTAGCGCGCGAACTTGCCGATCGCCATGTAGGCCAGGCATGGCCAGAACGGAAGCTGCAGCCAGCCTGCAACCGCGCAAAGCGGATCGCCGACGATCGGGAGCCAGGCCAGCAGGCACGCCTTGGGCCCGAGGCGCTCCAGCCAGCCGAGCACGCGGACATGGTGCTTCGAATGTGAATACTTGTCGGCGACCTTGTGCGCGCCGTAGCCCATCCACCAGTCGACGGCGCCACCCAAGGTGTTGCCGATTGTCGCGACGAAGATGGCTGACCAGAACAGCTCCGGATTGAGTTTGAGCAGCCCGAACAGCACTGGCTCCGAGCCGATGGGCAGCAGCGTCGCTGATACGAAAGCGGCAATGAATAGCGTGCTCAGCCCATAGTGAGGAAGCGCCAGGAGCGCCAGGAGCGAGTCGAGCCAGGCTTGCATGTGGGCCGCAGTATAGAAAGCTGCAGGCACTTGGGCGTGTAGGTGCAAGTATGGATGCCAGGTGTTGCAGACATGCCATCTGCATGCAGTCCGAGTGCAAATCGTTTCAGCCGACACACGGCCGCGCCGCTACAATCGTGCCTCATTTTTCAGCAGCCCGGCGCGCGCCACCTTTCTCCCAATGACCTTGCACATCGGCAACATCGCGCTGGAAAACCGCCTGTTCGTCGCGCCCATGGCGGGTGTCACGGACCGGCCGTTTCGCATGCTGTGCCGCGAACTCGGCGCTGGCTATGCGGTGAGCGAGATGGTCACCTCGCGCAAGGAACTCTGGGGCACCCTCAAGACATCGCGCCGCGCCAATCACGACGGCGAGCCCGGCCCCATCTCGGTGCAGATCGCCGGCACCGACGCCGACATGATGTTCGAGGCCGCGCAATACAACATCGACCGCGGCGCACAGATCATCGACATCAACATGGGTTGTCCCGCCAAGAAGGTCTGCAACAAGTGGGCCGGATCGGCATTGATGCGTGACGAGCCGTTGGCACTCGAAATCGCCGAAGCGGTCGTGAAGGCTTCCGCGCCGCACAATGTTCCCGTCACGCTCAAGATGCGCACGGGTTGGAGCGAAGACCATCGCAACGCGGTGGCGTTGGCGCGGCGATTCGAGCAGGCCGGTGTGCAGATGCTCACCGTGCACGGGCGCACGCGCGAGCAGGGCTACAAGGGATATGCGGAGTACGACACGATCGCGGCGGTCAAGGCCACTGTGCGTATTCCGGTCGTTGCCAATGGCGACATCACGTCGCCCGAGAAGGCGCGCGACGTGCTTGCAGCCACCGGCGCCGATGCGGTGATGGTCGGCCGTGCCGCACAAGGCCGGCCGTGGATCTTTCGCGAGATCGCGCACTTCCTGGAAACAGGCACGCACCTGGCGCCGCCGCTGGTGGCGGAAGTCAGGCGTCTGATGCTCGACCATCTTCAACAGCACTACGCCTTATACGGCGACTACAGCGGCGTTCGCACGGCGCGCAAGCACATCGGCTGGTATGTGCGCGCACTTCCGGGCGGCGAGGAATTCCGCGGAGAGATGAACGCCATCGAAGATTGCGACGCGCAGCTGCGCGCGGTGGCCGGATTCTTCGACACGCTGGCGACCCGGATGGACCGCATCCCGGCTGCCGCGCGTGACGCGCTCGAACCATCGGACGAGCAGGCGGCCGACGCGCTGGCGTGAAGCAAAGATAGAACAAGAGGAGAAGAAGAGAAGGCCATGAGCAAGAAACATATTGAAGACTGCGTAAGAAGCAGTCTGGACAGCTATTTCCGCGATCTGAGAGGGACCGAACCCGATGGCATGTACGACATGCTGGTTCGCGTCGTCGAAAAGCCATTGCTCGATGTCGTGATGACACGCGCCGAGGGCAACCAATCCAAGGCCGCGCAGTGGCTCGGCCTGAACCGCAACACGCTGCGCAAGAAGCTGGTCGAACACAAACTGCTGAAGTAACTCCTGATGAATGCACTGATTTCCGTTTCCGACAAGACTGGCATCCTCGAATTCGCCCAGGCGCTGCATGCGCTCGGCATCAAGCTGCTGTCGACCGGCGGCACCGCCAAGCTGCTGGCCGACGCCGGTCTTCCGGTGACCGAGGTCGCCGAGCTGACCGGCTTCCCCGAGATGCTCGACGGACGCGTCAAGACCCTGCACCCCAAGGTGCACGGAGGCCTCCTGGCGCGCCGCGACGTGCCGGCGCACATGGCGGCGTTGAAGGAGCACGGGATCGACACCATCGACCTGCTGGTGGTCAATCTCTATCCGTTCGAAGCCACGGTGGCGAAGCCCGGCTGCACGCTGGAAGATGCGATCGAGAACATCGACATCGGTGGCCCGGCGATGGTGCGCAGCGCCGCCAAGAACTGGAAAGACGTGGGCGTCCTGACTGATGCGGCGCAGTATCCGCAGGCGCTGGCTGAGCTCAAGGCCGACGGCAAGCTCAGTGACAAGACCAAGTTCGCGTTTTCCGTCGCGGCCTTCAATCGCATCAGCCAGTACGACGGCGCCATCAGCGACTACCTCTCGCGGATCCAGGAAGACGGCACGCACGCCTTGTTTCCGGCCCAAAGCAACGGCCGCTTCGTCAAGCTGCAGGACCTGCGCTATGGCGAGAATCCTCACCAGCAGGCTGCGTTCTACCGCGACCTGTATCCGGCACCCGGCTCGCTGGTCACGGCCACGCAGTTGCAAGGCAAGGAACTCAGCTACAACAACATCGCCGATGCCGATGCTGCCTGGGAGTGCGTGAAGAGCTTCGACACCCCTGCGTGCGTGATCGTCAAGCATGCCAATCCTTGCGGTGTCGCGACGGGCAAGGATGCGCTGGAGGCTTACAGCAAGGCCTTCAAGACCGATCCGACCTCGGCTTTCGGCGGAATCATCGCCTTCAATCGCCCCCTGGATCGCGCCGCAGCGGAGGCTGTCAGCAAGCAGTTCGTTGAAGTGCTCATGGCGCCCGGCTATGCGCCCGAAGCGCTGGAAGTCTTCAAGAGCAAAGTCAATGTGCGCATCCTGCAGATCGCGTTGCCGCCCGGTGGCAAGACCGACTGGGACAACGGCCACAACGCTGTCGACGTCAAACGCATCGGTTCTGGCCTCTTGATGCAGACGGCCGACAACCGCGAACTGTCGATCGACGAACTCAAGATCGTGAGCAAGAAGCAGCCCACGCCGCAGCAGATGCAGGACCTCCTGTTCGCATGGAAGGTCGCAAAGTTCGTCAAGAGCAATGCGATCGTGTTCTGTGCCGAAGGCATGACGATGGGCGTCGGGGCGGGGCAGATGAGCCGGCTCGATTCGGCGCGCATCGCGAGCATCAAGGCGCAGCATGCCGGTCTCTCGCTGTCCGGCACGGCAGTCGCCAGCGATGCGTTCTTCCCGTTCCGCGACGGACTCGACGTGGTCGTGGATGCAGGTGCCACGTCGGTGATTCAGCCCGGCGGCTCGATGCGCGACCAGGAAGTGATCGACGCTGCGGACGAGCGCGGCGTCGTGATGGTGCTCTCAGGCGTGCGTCACTTCAGGCACTAGCCTAGTTCGCACCAAAGCGGTACTTGAGCTGAAAGCTGATACCGCCGTAGAGCCGGTCCTTGAGGCTGGGGATGATCGCCACGTTCAGCCCCCAGTTTCGCCCTTCGAGCGCGGCGGTGGGAATCACTGCTGCGAACCAGCCGCCGTTGTTGGTGTTGGGATAGCCGTCGAAGCCGCCCACCACGGCGCCGAACTTCACGCCGTGGAATTCGAAGGGCATCACATACAGCCCCGCGTAGTGCGAACGCTCGCGGTCGCTGTTGCGGAAGAGCCCCGCGGTCAATGAATACGTTTCATTGATCGGCCACTCGATCCCGATGCCCGGGTTGGCGTCCTCGAGCCCCTTGTTGCGATCGAAGTGCAGCGTATAGAAGCCGGGATTGATCCAGACTTGGCCGAGGTCGAGTTCGGCGCGGGCCAGCCCGGGCATGAGCAGGCTCGCGCCCGCAATCAGCGAAAGGTACTTCACGACGGCCTAGAGCGTCGCGAAGATCTGACGTGCGGACTCGATCGTCGCCGCGATGTCGTCGTCGCTGTGCGCGGCGCTCACGAAACCTGCCTCGTACAGCGCCGGTGCGATGTACACGCCGCGATCGAGCAGTCCATGGAACAGGCTGTTGAACCTGGCGCCATCGCTCTTCATGACGGCCGTGTAGTTCTGCGGCAGCGCATCGAGCAGGAAGAAGCCGAACATCCCGCCTTCGCTGTCGGCGCTGAACGGCACACCTTCGGCGGCTGCCGCGGCCTTCAGACCTCCAACCAGCGCGTGTGTCTTTTGCGACAGCGCGTTGAAGAAACCGGGCTTGGCCACTTCTTTCAAGGTAGCCAGGCCGCAGGCGGTCGCCACGGGGTTGCCCGACAGCGTGCCGGCCTGGTAGACCGGTCCGAGCGGCGCGAGCTGTTCCATGATTGCGCGCGGTCCTCCGAAGGCAGCGAGCGGCATGCCGCCACCGATCACCTTGCCGAGCACCGTGAGGTCTGGCGTGATGCCCAGCACGCCTTGCGCGCCACGAGGGCCGACGCGGAAGCCGGTCATGACCTCGTCGAAGACCAGCAGCGCGCCATGTTGTGTGCAAAGCTCGCGGCACCGTCGGGCGAAAGCGGCGCTCGCGCGAACGAAGTTCATGTTGCCGGCGATGGCTTCGATCATCAGGCAGGCGATCTCTTTGCCATGCAGCGCGAAGGCCTCCTCGAGCTGCGCGACATTGTTGTATTCGAGGACCAGCGTGTGCTGCACGACTTCGGGTGGCACGCCAGCCGAAGTCGGATTGCCGAAGGTTGCGAGGCCCGAGCCCGCCTTGACCAACAGCGCGTCCGCATGGCCGTGGTAGCAGCCCTCGAACTTGATGATGAATTTGCGGCCGGTGGCGCCGCGCGCGAGACGCAGGGCGCTCATGGCCGCTTCGGTGCCCGAACTGACAAGCCGCACCATTTCCATGGACGGCACCAGCGCGAGGATGGCTTCGGCGAGTTCGATCTCGCGCTCGGTCGGCGCGCCGAACGAGAAGCCTTCCGTGACAGCCCGCTGTACCGCTTCGACCACTGCGGGATGCCCGTGACCCAGAATCATCGGTCCCCACGAGCCGATGTAGTCGATGTAGCGCTTGTCGGCCGCATCCCAGAAATAAGCGCCTTGCGCGCGCTTCACGAAACGCGGCGTGCCGCCGACGGCCCTGAACGCGCGTACGGGCGAATTGACGCCCCCGGGAATGACAGCGCGAGCGCGCTCGAAAAGAATTTCGTTCTGGTCAATGTTTGGCATCACCCAAGTATCTTCCATGCGGATCTTTTCCAGAGGGCCGCCGCGCCCGGCCGCCCGTAGCGGCCGGCCCGCCCCCGGCAGGGGGTTGGCGAAGCGACACGCAGTGCGCGCAGCCTGGGGGCGAGCAAAAGCTAATGCCTCGTGTCGTGCGGCGGCAAGGCGAAGTCGGAGGGGGAGGCGGCTTCGCCGTTGTCGTCTTCGTCTTCGGGTTGGGCCCAGAAGAGGCGGTCGGGGAGAACATGACCCATGCCGGGACGGAAGCCCGCATCCAGACAGCGGTCCATGTAGCTCAGTGCCTCGCTCGCAGCCGCGACGAGATCCGTGCCGCTGGCGAGGAGCGCCGCCAGCGCGGCCGAAAGCGTATCGCCCGCCCCGGCGAACACGGCATCGAGTCGCTCGTATTTCTCGCTCGCGAGTATCGATTGCGGCGATGCCAGCACGTTGTCGATGAACTGATCCGGCAGGACCAGCCCCGTGACCAGGGTATATGGAACGCCGAATTCACCTGCCGCCTTCGCAACATCGCGCGCCGTCGGCGGCCGCTCGCCGCTCCAGTCGGGCAGCAGCCAGCGCCAGAGCGTACTGTGGTTGCCGACAAGCACCGTGGTCTGCGGCAAGACGAGCTCGCGGAATGCATCGAGATAGGCCTCGATCTGGTTGTCTTCCCACCACGACAGGTTGGGCATGTAGGCGACGACGGGAACCTCGGGATAGTCGGTCGCGGTCTCGGCCACAGTGCTCAGGTTCTCGGGAGAGCCGACGAAGCCGACCTTGATCAACTGCACTTCCACGTCTTCCAGAATCGATCGCGCCTGTTCGGCGACGGCTTCTTCGTCGAAGGCGAAGTGATCGAAAATTTCGGCCGTATCGCGCGCGTAGGCTCCGGTCACCACCGGCAGCATGTGAGCGCCGACCGAGGCCATCGCAACCGCGTCCGCACCGAGGCCACCGGCGCCGCTGGGATCGCTGGCGTTGAAAACCAGCACGCAAGGCGGATTCAAATCGCTCTCTTCCGCGTCTTCGTCGTTCGAGGGGTCGGTAAGATCGCTCACTTTGTGATCGTGCTCTGTTGGTAATAGGGAAGTTTTCATACCCAATCAGGGCTCACCAGATGGTGGCATATCTGAGACGCTTGTCACGAGTTTCTCGATACGTTTGGATACGATCGTTGCATTTGACGAACAGGGACTTTAAGCTGCGATGAATACGAAAACCTGGATGTGCCTGATTTGTGGGTGGATCTACGACGAATCGGTTGGAGTACCAGAAGATGGTATTGCGCCCGGTACGGCGTGGGCAGATGTTCCGATGAACTGGACCTGCCCCGAATGTGGGGCCCGCAAGGAAGACTTCGAAATGGTTGAGATCTAGAAGCATGGCATAGGGCCGCGCTTCCTGTGTTCCTGAGGGAGCGCAGCGGTCTTCAAGGTGTCACAGAGGAGCGGCGAAATGAGCGCGAATGGATCTGGTTACAAGGTGCTTGTCATTGACGACAGCAACACCATTCGGCGAAGCGCCGAAATCTTCCTCAAACAGGGCGGCCATGAAGTCCTCCTCGCGGAGGATGGCTTCGATGCCCTTTCCAAGGTCAATGACCACAAGCCCCACCTGATCTTTTGCGACATCCTGATGCCCCGCCTCGACGGGTATCAGACTTGCGCCATCATCAAGCGCAACTCGCACTTTTCCAATGTCCCTGTTGTCATGCTGTCGTCGAAGGACGGCGTGTTCGACAAGGCGCGCGGTCGCATGGTCGGCTCGCAGGACTACCTCACCAAACCCTTCACCAAAGACCAGCTGCTCCACGCCGTGCAGCAGTTCGGCATCGTTCAGGAAGCGCAGTAAATGGCCATTCGCAAAGTGCTCGTCGTCGATGATTCGAAGACCGAGTTGGTATTTCTTTCGGACCTTCTTCAGAAAAATGGCTTCTCGGTGAAGACGGCCGAAAATGCGGACGATGCCATGCGTCGCCTCGAGGAGGAGCAGCCCGATCTCATTCTGATGGACGTCGTGATGCCGGGCCAGAACGGCTTCCAGCTCACGCGCGCGATTGCTCGCCATCCGCAGTACGCATCGGTACCGATCATCATGTGCACCAGCAAGAACCAGGAAACCGATCGCCTCTGGGGCATGCGCCAAGGCGCCCGCGACTACATCGTCAAACCGGTGAATGTGGCCGAGTTGATGGCAAAGATCAGCGCCCTGGCCTGAATTTCGCAAGCCTCTCCGACCATCCATGGCCAACCGCGACGCTCTTCGCGCATTTCAGTCCCGGCTCGCCAGCCGCCTCCAGGCGGCGCGCACGTCGGGTGTTTCCGCATCGTGGCTCGCGGTGGAAGCGGGCGATGCAAATTACCTGTTCCCGCTTGGGCATGCGGGCGAGATTTTTCCGTGGACCTCTCCCGAACCTGTGCCCTATACCGAGCCCTGGTTCCTCGGCGTGGCCAACCTTCGCGGCGGCTTGTTCGGGGTCGTCCAGCTGTCTGCCTTCGTGTCCGGCGCAATGGCTGCGCCGGCGACGAATGAAGGCGCACGCGCCCAATCCCGGCTCGTCGCGCTCAACGAACTGCTTGAAGTCAACTGTGCATTGCTGATCGATCGGCTCGTCGGCTTGCGCGGTGTCGATGCCTTTGTCGCATCGCAAGTGCCGCAGGCGGATGCGCCGGCCTGGCTGGGTCATTCTTATACCGACGCGGCTGGAGCGCGCTGGCAGGAAATCAACCTGCAAGCGCTTTCCCAGCAACCCCAATTTTTGAGCATCGGCGCCTGAGCGCTGCGCCCTGTACCGAACACAACCTGAAGGAACGACCGTGAGCTCGATCGCCGACAAGTTCAAGAAATTCCTGCCCGTGACCGGCGGCAGTGTCCGCGTGAGCGCTGACAGCGGCGCCACTTTGGCGCTTGATAGCATCGAAACCGTGCAAACGCCGGACGAGAAAACGATGCTGATACACAGAGATGCGGTGCCTGAATCACCGGCGCTCTCGACCGATGTCGACACCGCTGCGACACCCGCAGAGGAGCAAGCGCCTCCGGTCGAAACGCCGCCGGAGGCCGCCGCAGGAAGCACCACGCGAACAGTGCGCTCCAAGCGTTCCCAGCGCTCGAATCCCGCGCGGCAGCAGCGGATTCTCGCGCTGGCGTTGGCCGGCGTGGTGTTGTTGCTTCTGCTTGTCGCCGGCTCCGCCATCCTTCGGGCCGAGCGACTCGCGCAACAAGTGGCTGCCACGGGTCAATCGCTCATGCAGTCGCAGCGACTGGCCAAGTCGGTCTCCCAGGCGCTGGTCGGCAACGTGGCTGCGTTCGCGGAAGTGAAGGACAGCTCGGATGACCTGACACGCCGTGTGCAGGGCCTTGCGAACGGCGACGACTCGCTCAAGCTCGAGCGCGCGGGATCTCAGTACGACGTCGAACTCGGCAAGATCACCCCGCTGGTCGAACGCGCCGACAAAAGCGCCAAGGCCGTGCTGGCACAGCAGCAGATCCTGACGCAGGTCGGAAATGCGTTGCGCGACATCAATCGCCAGTCTTCGGACCTGCTCGAAATGGCCGAGACCGTGGCATCGCTCAAGATGCAGCAGAACGCGACCTTGCCGGAAATTTCCGCCGCGGGCCAACTCGTGATGCTGACGCAGCGTATCGGCAAGTCGGCCAACGAGTTCCTGACGGTCGAAGGCGTGAGTCCCGACGCTGTGTTCCTGCTCGGCAAGGACCTGAACTCCTTCCAGGAAATCACCCGCGGCTTGCTCGACGGAAGCTCGCAGCAACGACTGCCCGGTACGCGCGACCAGCAGACACGCCAGCAACTCGAAGGCATCCTGAAGACCTACGAACAGACGCGCACGCAAGCCAGCGCCATTCTGGGCAACCTGCAAGGCCTGGTTGCCGCTCGCGAAGCGCAGGCCGCCATCCTGGCCGACAGCGAACCCCTGCGTACCTCGCTCGGCGATCTGCAGGACAAGCTCTCTGCGCGCACCGGCCTGGGCGCGGGCACCGTCGTCATGCTGTTCGTGCTGTCGCTGGCTGCTCTGGCACTCGCCGGCGCGATCGGTTTCGTGCAGGTTCGTGAAGGCCGCGAGCGTGCCGCTGCCGCCGAGCGCGACCGTCTTGAAGCCGAGCGTGCCAGCGAAGACGCTACCCGTGTCAATGCAGCCAACCAGGCGGCCATCTTGCGCCTGATGAACGAACTGCAGACCGTCGCCGAGGGCGATCTGACGCAGGAAGCCACGGTGACCGAGGACATCACCGGCGCCATCGCCGACTCGGTGAACTACACGGTGGAAGAGCTTCGCTTGCTTGTGGGCAACGTGCAGAACACGGCGACGCGCGTGGCGCAGACGACCTCCCAGGTTGAAAGCACTTCGACTGAACTGCTTGCCGCCTCGACCGAACAGCTGCGCGAGATTCGCGAAACCGGCCAATCGGTGCTCACCATGGCCGAGCGAATCAACGGGGTGTCTTCGCAAGCACAGGAATCCGCCACGGTGGCACGCCAATCGCTGCAAGCCGCTTCGTCGGGTCTGCAGGCCGTGCAGAACGCAATCGGCGGCATGAACTCGATCCGCGACCAGATCCAGGAAACCTCGAAGCGGATCAAGCGCCTCGGCGAATCGTCGCAGGAGATCGGCGAAATCACCGAGCTGATCTCGGACATTACCGAGCAGACGAACGTGCTGGCGCTCAACGCAGCCATCCAGGCCGCATCCGCCGGCGAGGCCGGCCGCGGCTTCTCGGTGGTTGCCGAAGAAGTGCAGCGACTGGCTGAACGCTCCGCGGACGCCACACGCCAGATCTCGGCGCTGGTGAAGGCAATTCAGACGGACACGCAGGATGCCGTCGGCGCCATGGAGCGCTCAACGCAGGGTGTGGTCGAGGGGGCCAAGCTGTCCGACAACGCGGGTACTGCGCTGTCCGAGATCGACCGCGTGTCGCGGCGCCTCGCTGAGCTGATCGAGCAGATTTCGCAATCCGCCTCGCGCGAAGCGGATTCCGCCAACGTCGTCGCGGCCAACATCCAGCACATCTTTGCCGTGACCGAACAGACCGGCGAGGGCACCCGCACCACTGCGCAGCAGGTCCGCGAGCTTTCGCACATGGCTGAGGAATTGCGTCAGTCCGTGTCTCGTTTCAAGATTTCCTGAACGCCGAGCCCCCAACGTGTCGATTCAAAGCCCTGCAACCGCCCATACCGCCGGTAACGCACCGGCGACGGAAGATCTTGGGCCGTTGGCCTGGGTTCTCGGAGAAATCCAGAAATCGCTCGATGGTGTGGGCAAGTCCCTGCGGCGTTTCGCCCGAGACGCCGCGGCCGCTGCGCCTGGAAGCGAAATCGACACGATGCCGGTGCGGCTGGCACGACAGCAGTTGCATCAGGCCGTCGGTGCGTTGCAGATGGTGGGTCACACCGCGCCTGCGCTCGTGCTGGGAGCGATGGAGTTCGCAGTCCAGAGCTTCGTGACCGAGCCGCTGCGCTGCAACGATGCAGCCGTGGTCAAGATTGATCGGGCAGGCTTTGCCGTCGCGGACTTCCTGAACGCTGTGATCGCGGGCAAGGTTGTCTCGTCGGTCGCGCTTTTCCCGCAGTACCGCGAGGTTCTTGAACTGGTTGGCAACGAGCGCGTCCATCCGGCCGACCTCTGGAGCATGACCTGGCGCTGGGTCGAGATCAAGCCGGCGCCGACCCAGACCGCGCTGGTGTATGACCCCGCTGTGCGGTCGAAACTCGACCGCGAAGTGTTGCAGGTGGTCAAGAGCGGTGACGATCACGCGGCACGCCGTCTCCAGGCGCTGTGCCTGGGACTCGGGCGAGGCGCTTCGGTGCCGAGGGTCGCCAGCTTCTGGACGCTTGCGGCCGGCTTCTTCGAGGCGCTGGCACTGGCGCTCGTTCCGGCCGACAGCCACGTGAAGCGCGCAGCGTCGCGCGTGCTGCTGCAATACGCCACGCTGGCCCGCGGTGACAACACCGTGTCGGACCGCCTGGGCCAGGACCTGTTGTTCTTCTGCGCGCAGGCCGTCCCCGGGCCGAAGGATGAAGCCGCGACGCTGCGTGCCGTTCGCGCTGCCTGGGGTGTCACCAACGAACAGACGGTCGACTACACGATCGAGCAATTCGGCCGCTTCGACCCACTGATGCTCGCGCAGGCACGCAAGCGCATCGAAGCCGCAAAGGAAATGTGGTCGGCGTTGTCGGGCGGCGACGTGACTCGCACACGACAGGTGGCCGATACCTTCGCGCAGCTCGGCGAATCGCTGCAGAAGCTGCATCCGCCAAGCATGCCGATGGTGCAGGCGTTGAACAACGCCGTCGAGGCATCGTTGCGCAGCAGCCAGGCACCTGGGACCGAACTGGCGATGGAAGTCGCGACGTCTGTCCTGTACCTTGAGGCGGCGTTCGAGGATCTCGACCCGCAGGATCGGCAGTTGACGGCCCGTACCGTGCAGCTCGCCGGCCGGATCGAACGCGCGCGTGATGGCGGCCGTTCGGAGCCGCTCGAGCCATGGATGGAGGAGCTGTACCGCCGCGTGAGCGACCGCCAGACCATGGGCACGGTCGTCAGCGAATTGCGCAGCCACCTGAGCGAACTCGAAAAATCGCTCGACCAGTTTTTCCGCCGGCCCACCGAAAAGGGCCTGCTTCGCACCGTTCCGACGCAACTCCTGCAGATGCGCGGTGTGTTCTCCGTTCTCGGCCTCGACCAAGCTGCCCAGACGGTGCAGCGCATGCGTGAGAACGTCGACCAGCTCCTGATCGAAGAGTCGCCGGTCGACGAGATCCGTGCCTTCGATTCGCTCGGCAACAACCTGGGCGCGCTGGGCTTCCTGATCGACATGCTCAGCTACCAGCCCGCGCTGGCCAAGCGGCTGTTCGTGTTCGACACGGAAATCGGCGAACTCAAGCCGCTCATGGGGCGGCAGGGCAGCGAGGCATCGCCCGCGGCAGCGGCACCGGTGTCGTTCGCGTCGGCATCCGGCACTGTTGCTCCGACCGAGCCGGTTCTGAGTGTCGAAGAAGTCGATGCGCAGATCGCAGCCAAGCTGGCCGCGCTCGCTTCACCGGGTACGCGCAAGCCGCCGCCGTCGCCAATCGAGGAGTTCAGCCAGGCGACCACCAGCTGGACCGCGAAGATCACCGGCCCTGCGCCGCTCGAAGGCCTGCCCGATACCGAGGTGACGGAGCTCGAGGAAGACGACCTCCAGAACATCTTCCTTGACGAAGCCCGCGAGGTGCTGCACAACGGCCTGGCTGCGGTGTCAGCGCTCGGTGCTCGTCCCGACGACGAAGGCGAACTGACCGTCCTGCGACGCGCGTTCCATACCCTCAAGGGCAGCTCGCGCATGGTCGGGCTCATGGACTTCGGCGAAGCCGCGTGGTCGCTGGAGCAGGTGCTGAATACCTGGCTGGCCGACGAGCGTCCCGCAACGCCTGAATTGCTTGAAGGCACTCGCACGTCGCTGCGCGATTTCGCGAAATGGGTCGAGGCCATCGCCGCGGGCGAAGCTCACGACTGGCGCTCGGCGCCCTTCATCGCCGTGGCGGAATCACTGCGTACCGGCGAGCCGATCGCCCCGCCGGCTCGTGTCGCTGACGCTGACGCGCTGGTCGCAGCCGCGCGTCACATCGCCGCGGAATCTCTGGTCGCTCCAGCGGCGCCTGCCGAACTGCTGCCGCTGCCCGAGATGCCGGATCTCCCGGACCTCAGCCTGGATTTCGGCACACCCGAAGCCCTTGCCCCCGAGGAAATTGGCGAACCGTTGTCCGTCGAGCCGCGTGCCGAGATCACTGAACCGTCGCGTCGTCATGAATTCGACCTGCCGGTTGAAGAGCCGCAATCCGACAACGGCTTCGCTTCCACCGACTTTCTCGACTTCGACGCGAAGCCCGAGCCGCCACCGGAAGAAGTGGCGTCTCTGGGAGATACCGAAGACGCCGATTTCCTTGAGACCGTGCACACCTCGCTGGAGCCTTCGCGTCCTGCGGTGGTGCAAGGGCCGATTCCAGAGCCCCAACCGGAGCCCGAATTTGAACCGGAATGGTTGCGTGAGCCAGCGGCGGTGCAAGAGCCGGCGTTTGAACCCGAGGTGGAAACCCCCGTTCCCGAATCAGCACCTGAACTCGCTTTCGAACTGACGCTGGAGCCGGAGGCCAAGGCCGAGCCTGAACCGGTGGCAGAGCCGACCGTCGAATCCGCGCCTGCGATCGTCGAAATGGCGGACTTGGATACGGAATCGCTCGCCGAAGCCCCGACGGCCGCCGTCGAGGATGTCGAAGATACCCCCGTGGTTGCTGCGGCACCGGCCGAAGTCGTCCCCGAGGCCCCCGCCGCACCGAGCGCCGAGGAGCAGGTGAAGGTGATCGGGCCGTTGCGTATCGGCATCCAGCTCTACAACGTCTATCTGAACGAAGCCGACGAGTGGTCGCGCCAACTGGCAACCGAAGTCGGCGAATGGGCGCTTGAATCCCATCAACGTGTCTCCGACTCGACGATCGGCCTTGCGCATTCGCTGGCGGGAAGTTCTGCCACGGTCGGATTCCACAGCTTGTCGGGCATGGCGCGCTCGTTCGAGGCGGCACTGCAGCATCTGCAGATGCAAGGCCGGGGAACGCCGGCGCAGGGTACGACCCTGGTGGCTGCTGCCGAGGAACTTCGGCGCTTGCTTCATCAGTTCGCGGCAGGCTTCCTCAAGGACCCGGCCGAAGAGACGCTGCAGGCGTTGCGCGATGTCGCCGCCTCGCAGTTGGCCGCCGAGCCGGTCGAAGCCAAGGTTGTGCCGCTGCATATCGTGCGCGAGGCGGCAGCAGACGTGGCGCTCGATGAATCCGACGATGGACTCGATGTCGCTGACGCGGTTGACGTGGACCTGTTCCCGATCTTCGAGGAGGAGGCCGCCGAATTGCTGCCTCAACTGGGCGGCGCGCTGCGCGAATGGTCTCAGCATCCGGACGACACCGCATCGCGGTCCTCGGCGCTGCGCACGCTGCATACGCTCAAGGGGAGCGCGCGTCTGGCCGGTGCAATGCGACTGGGTGAGCGTGCTCACCGGATGGAGTCCGACATCGAGGTGATCGGCTCGGAGGGAGCCGACCACCGGGCGATCGAAGAACTGTTGACCCGCTTCGACGCCTTGCAGGCAACTTTCGATGCCTTGCGCGAGGCGGACGACGCGATCCAGGCGGAACTGATCAAGCGTGCCGTTGTAGCGACGCCAGAAGAGAAGGTCGTCGAGCCGGCCGCCGAAGCCGAGCCGAATGTCACCGAGACGGCGGCGGACGTTCCTGCGGTGGCCGTGCCGGCGGAGCGCCCTGCTGTTGCAATACCCGCCCCGTCCGCCCTTGTGCCATCGCGCGCGGTGTCGAGCCAGGCGGTGCGCATCCGCACCCATCTGCTTGACCGCCTGGTTGCCCAGGCCGGCGAAGTCATCATCACGCGATCGCGGCTCGAAGCCGAACTGGGTCAATTGCGCAGTTCGCTGAGCGACCTGACCGGCAACCTCGACCGCCTGCGCCAGCAGTTGCGCGACATCGAGGTTCAGGCGGAAAGCCAGATGCAGTCGCGCCTGGCCCAAGCCAAGGACTCCCAGCAGGGCTTCGATCCGCTCGAGTTCGACCGATTCACGCGCGTGCAGGAACTGACCCGCATGATGGCCGAGTCGGTCAACGACGTGGCGACGGTGCAGCGCACGCTCCAGAAGACGGTGCAAGCGACCGAGGATGACCTGAGCGCACAGGCGCGCCAGACGCGTGAACTCCAGCGCGGCCTGCTGCGCACGCGCATGGTGGAGTTCGAGGGCATTTCGGAGCGCCTGTACCGCGTGGTGCGCCAGGCCTCGAAGGACACCGGCAAGCAGGTGCGCCTGGACATCACCGGCGGCTCGATCGAAATGGATCGCGGCGTTCTCGACCGCATGACGCCCGCGTTCGAGCACCTCCTGCGCAATTGCGTGGCGCATGGCATCGAGGATGCAGCGGTTCGCGAAAAGGCTGGCAAGGATGCGAGCGGCCTGATCAACATCGAACTGCACCATGAAGGCAACGACGTCTCGGTGAGCTTCCAGGACGACGGCGCCGGACTCAACTACGAGGGCATCGCAGCCCGGGCCCGCGCGTTGGGTCTCGTCGCCGAGGGCCAGCAGCTCAGCCCGGACGAGGCTGCCGAGTTGATCTTCCAGCCTGGCTTCTCCACGGCGGCGCAGGTGTCGGAGCTGGCGGGACGCGGTATCGGCATGGACGTCGTGCGTGCGCAGGTCGCGGCACTCGGCGGCCGGATCGAAACCCATAGCAAGGCTGGCGAGGGCACCACGTTCAAGCTGGTGCTGCCGCTGACGACCGCGGTGACGCACGTGGTCATGATGCGCGCGGGGTCCGTCACGATCGGCGTGCCTTCCAACTTGGTCGAACTGGTATTGCGTGCGACCGCTTCCGATCTCGAAAAGGCGTACCTGGACCAGCGCTACGCCTTCGGTGGCGAGCAGGTGCCCTTCTATTGGGCCGGGGCGTTGTTGCAGTCTTCGGCCGGCAGTGAACGCGCGCCGGCCAAGGCCAACACCATGGTCATCGCGCGAAGCGCGGCGCAGCGTGTTGCGCTCCACGTGGACGAAGTGCTGGGCAACCAGGAAGTCGTCGTCAAGAATCTCGGGCCTCAACTCTCCCGGCTGCCGGGTATGGCTGCCATTTCGGTGCTGGCTTCCGGCGCCGTTGCGTTGATCTACAACCCGGTTGCGCTGGCCGCGGTGCATGGCGAAAGAGCGCGCGCGTTGCAAGCGAGCGCCGGCCGTCACACGGCGTCGAAGGATGCACACGGCGCTGGACCCACCACGACCGCACCGAAGGCCGCGTCGCAGGTCCCCTTGGTGCTGGTGGTGGACGACTCGATCACCGTGCGGCGCGTCACGCAGCGTCTGCTGCAGCGCGAAGGCTATCGCGTGGCGCTCGCGGCCGATGGCCTGCAGGCGCTCGAGCGGCTGCAACAGGAACGGCCGGCCGTCGTGTTGTCGGATATCGAGATGCCGCGCATGGACGGCTTCGACCTGGCGCGCAACATCCGCGCGGATGAGTCGCTGGCCGATCTGCCGATCATCATGATCACCTCGCGCATCGCCGAAAAGCACCACGAGCACGCACGCGCGCTGGGCGTCAACCACTACCTCGGCAAGCCGTATTCGGAAGAAGAGCTGTTGCGCCTGGTGCGCAGCTACACAGGCGTTGATTTGCCCGTCGCGCTGGCGGCCTGAACGATCGCGTAACGCTGCAGCGTCCGCTCGCGTGCCTCGGCGTGATCGACGATCGGTTTCGGGTAGTTGACGCCGAGCTTGACCCCCGCCGCCTCCAGCTCCAACGGCTTTGCCGCCCAGGGCGCGTGGATCGCGGCATTGGGAAGCTTCGCGAGCTGCGGCAGGTATCGGCGGATGAACCTTCCCTCGGGATCGAAGCGCTCGCTCTGCGTGACAGGGTTGAAGATCCTGAAATAGGGTTGCGCATCGCAGCCGCTCGAACTCGCCCATTGCCAGCCGCCGTTGTTCGACGAGAGTTCGAAGTCGTTGAGATGCAGCGCGAAGTAGCGCTCGCCGCGTCGCCAGTCGATCCCCAGGTCCTTGCACAAAAAGCTCGCGACGACCATGCGCAGTCGGTTGTGCATGTAGCCGGTCTGGTTGATCTGCGCCATTGCGGCGTCGATCAGCGGGTAGCCGGTTTGCCCCTTGCACCAGGCGTCGAAGAGCGCATCGGCGTTTTTGCCGTGGTGCCACTGGATCTTGTCGTATTCGGCCCTGAAGCTGCGTGATTCGTCGCCGTTCGTCACATGCGGGTAATGCACCAGGATCTGGAAATAGAAATCGCGCCAGATCAGCTCACTGAGCCAGGTCGCGGCACCTTCGTCGCCCTGTAGCGAAAGCTGGTGCGCCACGCCGGCAAGCTGGCGGATCGACACCGTGCCGAAGCGCAAGTGCACGCCGAGGTAACTCGGTCCGCGCACGGCAGGGAAGTCGCGCGCCGTGTGATAGCGATCGATGCGCTGGAAGAAATCGTCGAGCAATGCGGCGCCGCCTTGGCTGCCGGTCGGAATGTCGAGGTCGCCGAGGTTGCTTTTCTCGAAGCCAAGATCCGCGAGCGTCGGCACGGGCGCGCGAAACCTCTCGGGCGCTGGGGCCAGTGATTCCGCATGGCTGCGAACAGGGTAGGGTTTCAGGTAGAAAGCGTCGAGCTTGCCAAGCCATGCGCGCTTGTAGGGCGTGAAGACCGTGAATGGCCGTCCGGCCTGCGTCAACACCTCGTCGCGCTCGAAGACGGCGTGGTCCTTGTAGGCGTGGAAGGCGATTCCCGCGTTTGCCAGCGAGCCGAGCACCTTGGCGTCGCGTGCCAACGCGCCGGGCTCGTCGTCGCGGTTCGCAAACACGGCCTGCACTTCGAGCGCGCGCGCCAGATTCGCGATCTCGTCCTCGGCTGTCGCATGGCGAACGATCAGCGATCCGCCGAGGGAGTGAAGTTCGGCGTCGAGCTCGACCAGGGATTCGCGAATGAATTCGACGCGCCGGTCAACGCGCGGCAGCGGGTCGAGGATGGCGCGGTCGAAGACGAACACGCAAATGACCTGCCGGCAGGCCCGCAGCGCCTGATAGAGCGCGGCGTTGTCATCCACGCGCAGGTCGCGGCGAAACCACATCAACCCCTTCGGATAGATCTTGTCGACGGCCAGTAAAATCGGCGGCATGGCCTCCGATTCTGCCCCGATGAACCTTACGCATCATTTCCTGATTGCGATGCCGGGTCTGGAAGACAAGGCCTTCAGCCGCAGCGTGGTCTATCTCTGCGAGCACAGCGAGCGCGGCGCGCTCGGTCTGGTGATCAACAAGCCCAGCGACATCAATCTCGGCGTGCTGTTCGAAAAGATCGAATTGCATCTCTCCAGCCCTGAACTCGGCAATGCGCCGGTCTTCCAGGGCGGCCCGGTGCAGACCGAGCGCGGCTTCGTTCTCCACGAACCCGTTTTTGCCGATGCGGACAAGCCGAACGAATCCGTCTACGCGTCGACCATGACCATTCCCGGCGGCCTGGAGATGACGACATCCAAGGACGTCCTGGAGGCGCTTGCCACCGGTGCCGGCCCGCGCAAGGTGCTGGTTTCGCTGGGTTACGCCGCCTGGGGCGAGGGCCAGCTCGAATCGGAACTGGCCGAGAACAGCTGGCTGACGGTCGGGGCCGACCCGGCTGTGATCTTCGACACGCCGGTCGAGCAGCGCTACGACAAGGCCCTGTCGCTGCTGGGCCTACAGGCGTGGACCCTGTCGCCTGACGCGGGGCATGCATGAGCGTTTCGGCGATGCCTGACGCTGCGCCTCCGGTCCCTTCCCATTTCCAAATCTTCCTGGCTTTCGACTACGGCCAGAAGCGCACTGGCGTTGCCAGCGGCAATCGTTTGCTGAAGACGGCGACGCCGCAGCCGACCATCAGGGCCGAAGGCGACGCACGCTTCGCGCAGGTGCAGGCACGCATTGGCGAATGGCAACCCGACGCATTGGTGGTCGGCGTTCCGTACCATCCCGATGGCGCGCCGCACGAAAACACCCGGGCGGCGCAGCGCTTCGCCCGTCAGCTGCATGGCCGCTTCAAGCTGCCGGTGTACGAGGTCGACGAACGCTACAGCACGACCGAGGCGCTCGCCTCGGGCGCGCGCGATGCCGACGCCGCGTCGGCCTGCATCATTCTTGAACAGTTCCTGAGGAGCCTTCCGTGAACTCCATTCCTGACGCCGAGGCGCTCTACGTCGAGTTGCTGCGTGGCGTGAAATCCCTGATGCGCGAAGACACGCGCCTGGTCGGCATCACCTCGGGCGGCGCGTGGCTGGTCGAGCGCTTGCAGAAAGACCTGGGCCTGTCCGGCGCGCCGGGCGTGATTTCCTCGGCCATGCACCGCGACGATTTCGCTCGCCGCGGGTTGTCGGCGAGCGCGCAGACTTCGCTGCCTTTCGACGTCAACGGCGCCGATGTCCTGCTGCTCGACGACGTGCTCTACACGGGGCGGACGATCCGGGCCGTGCTCAACGAACTGTTCGACTTCGGTCGGCCGGCGCGCGTGCGGCTGGCGGTGCTGATCGATCGCGGCGGCCGGGAGTTGCCGGTGGCAGCCGATTTCGCCGCCCAACACCTCCAACTGCCGGCGACCCAGTTGCTCGCGTTGGCCCGTGGCGAGGCCGGCGCATTCAGTTTCAAGGTGGAGGAAAACGCTTGATGCTTTACAAACGAAATCCCCAACTCAACAAGAACGGCGAACTGATCCATCTGCTCTCGATCGAGGGCTTGCCGAAGGACATCGTCACCCACATCCTCGACACCGCCGCGAACTTCACCAGCGTGAGCGACCGCGAGGTCAAGAAGGTGCCGCTGTTGCGCGGCAAGAGCGTGTTCAACCTGTTCTTCGAGAACTCGACGCGCACCCGAACCACCTTCGAGATCGCGGCCAAGCGCCTCTCGGCCGACGTCATCAACCTGGACATCGCGCGCTCATCGGCGACCAAGGGCGAATCGCTGCTCGACACCATCGCCAACCTGAGCGCGATGGCGGCCGACCTGTTCGTCGTGCGCCACAGCGAGTCGGGTGCGCCCTACCTGATCGCGCAGCACGTCGCACCGCACGTGCACGTGGTGAATGCCGGCGACGGGCGCCATGCGCACCCGACGCAGGGTCTGCTCGACATGTACACGATCCGTCACTACAAGAAGGACTTCGCGAACCTCACCGTCGCGATCGTCGGCGACGTGCTGCATTCGCGCGTGGCGCGCTCCGATATCCATGCGCTCACCACGCTGGGCTGCGCCGAAGTGCGTGTGGTCGGCCCCAAGACGCTGGTGCCCGGCGACCTCGCCCAGATGGGCGTGCGCGTGTGCCACACGCTGGAAGAAGGCATCAAGGACTGCGACGTCGTCATCATGCTGCGGCTGCAGAACGAGCGGATGAGCGGTGCGCTGCTGCCCTCGTCGCAAGAGTTCTTCAAGACCTACGGCCTCACGCCCGAGAAACTGCAACTGGCCAAGCCCGATGCGATCGTGATGCATCCGGGGCCGATCAACCGTGGCGTTGAAATCGACTCGGCGGTGGTCGACGGCCGGCAGAGCGTGATCCTGCCGCAGGTCACTTTCGGCATCGCGGTCCGGATGGCCGTGATGAGCATCGTCGCAGGGAACGAAGCATGAGCAACCTTCTGATCACCAACGGTCGCGTCGTCGATCCTGCCTCGAAATTCGATCGCACCGCCGATGTCGCGGTCGCCGATGGAAAGATCCTCGCCATCGGCAATGTCTCCAGCGAGTTCCGCGCGAACCGCACGCTTGATGCCCAAGGGTGCCTCGTCGTACCCGGGTTGGTCGACCTCGCGGCGCGATTGCGGGAGCCCGGCTACGAGCACGAGGGCATGCTCGAAAGCGAAATGGGTGCGGCCGTGGCCGGCGGCGTCACGAGCCTGGTCTGTCCGCCCGACACCGATCCGGTGCTCGACGAGCCAGGCCTGGTCGAGATGCTCAAGTTCCGCGCCGAGAAGCTCCAGCGCGCTCGCCTGTTTCCGCAGGGCGCTCTCACGCGCGGGCTGGCAGGCGAGGTGCTCACCGAAATGGCCGAACTGACCGAGGCCGGTTGCATCGGCTTCGGTCAGGCCGAAGTTCCGTTCAGTAACACGCAGGTGTTGCAGCGCGCGCTCCAGTACGCCAGCACCTTCGGTTACACGGTCTGGCTGCGCCCGCAGGAGCGCGACCTGGGCAAGGGTGTCGCTGCCAGCGGGCCGCTGGCCACACGTCTCGGATTGGCGGGCGTGCCGGCGGCTGCCGAGACGATCGCCATCTTCACCATCGTCGAACTCATGCGCAACACTGGGGCGCGCGTGCATCTCTGTCGTCTGTCGAGCGCGGGCGGTGTGGAGCAAGTGCGCGCGGCCAAGGCGGAAGGCTTGCCGTTGACCTGCGATGTGAGCATCAATTCGCTGCATCTCGTCGATACCGACATCGGCTACTTTGACAGCCGCGCACGCCTCAATCCGCCGTTGCGTCAGCAGCGCGACCGCGACGCGCTGTCGGCCGGGCTGGCCGACGGAACCATCGATGCGCTGGTCTCCGACCACACGCCGGTGGAAGCCGACGCCAAGACGCTTCCCTTTGCCGAAAGCGAGCCCGGCGCAACCGGTCTGGAATTGCTGCTGCCGCTCGCGCTGCAATGGGGCGAGCAAAGCGGCGCCGGCTTGGCGCGTGCCATCGAGGTCGTCAGCGCTGCGCCGGCACGCCTGATTGGCGCCGAAGGCGTGGGTCGACTGGTCCAGGGCGGTGCCGCGGATGTCTGCGTGGTCGACCCCGCGCACGAATGGCAAGTCACCCCCGACGCACTCAGGAGCCAGGGCAAGCACACGCCCTTCGGCGGCTACGCGATGCATGGACGTGCCCGCTACACGCTGGTGGGCGGCCGCGTCGTGAACGGCTGAGCAAGCGCAGCGCACGATGCAGGCTTTGTCCGCAAGCTTCAGGCTGCTGCGCGCGATCGCGCATGTGTTCGGGGGCTGGTGGACCATCCGCACCAAATTTCCGCACCTCTCGGTCGCTGAGCGCGAAGTGTGCGTTCAGCAATGGGCGGAGCGCATGCTGAACCTGATGGGCATCAGCCTGACGGTGCAGGGCACGCCGCCCGCGCACGGGCCGGTGTTGCTGGTCTGCAATCACCTCTCATGGCTCGACATCCTCACGATCCACGCGGCGCGGCACGTGCGCTTCGTTTCCAAGTCGGTCGTGCGCCACTGGCCCGTCATCGGCACGCTGTCGACCGGCGCAGGATCGCTCTATATCGAGCGCGAGCGAAGGCGCGACGCCATGCGCGTGGTACATCACATGTCGGAGGCCTTGCGCAATGGCGACGTGATCGCGGTTTTTCCCGAAGGAACGACCAGCGACGGCCATGGGTTGCTGCCTTTTCACGCGAATCTTCTGCAGGCGGCCATCTCGGCCGGGGCGCCCGTGCAGCCGGCAGCCCTGCGTTTTGCCGATGCGGCGTCGGGGGAGACGAGCTATGCGCCCCGGTATATCGACGACGACAACCTGCTCACTTCCGTCTGGAACACCTTGAAGGCACCGCCGTTGCTCGCGATCGTGCGTTTCGGAGAATCCCAGTCCTCGCAGGGGCGTGAAAGGCGCGAGTGGGCGAAGAGCCTGCATGGCGATGTCCAGACGCTGCGCCGCGAGTTGAAGTAAAAAACAGCGCCCTGGAGGGCGCTGTGCAACGGCGCCATGAGCGCCGGGAGGAGGAAATCGTCGCCGGAAGCTAGAGCAGTCCGAACACCTTCAGCCCGATGATGACCACGAGCGGCACACCGCAAAGCCAAAGGATGATGCTCTTCATGAAGGGTCTCCCGATAATTCCAATGTACTCACATTAGGCGGTCATTGCGGATCTCGATGCCGGAGAAGGCAATGGGACAACGTCGTCCACTGCCTACAACGAGTCTCAGCGCGGCAACAGACCCAGGTAGTGATCGAGCATCTGGAAATGGTCGTCCAGGAATCGATCTTCTCGTTCGCGCAACTGCGCAATCGGTGTCCATTCGGCGGCCGCTGCATCGTCATCCGCCTGCAAGGCAGGAAGATCGCGCTCCCCCAAGTCAAAGAAATGGCCGTGCGTGATGGTGCGGCCGCGCTGGCTCCGATCAGGCTGGTCGAATACGTCGTTGGCTCTCAGGCAGGCGCGCAACGTTGCTGGCGGCAGCGCGAGGTGCGTTTCCTCTTCCAGCTCGCGCAGGGCAGCCTGCAGCGTGGTTTCGCGTTGTTCCAGAAAGCCACCGGGCACCGCGAGCAAACCCTTGCCGGGGGCCTGTCCGCGTTGGATGAGCAAGACCTTGTCTTGGCACTTCACGACGCAATCGACCGTCACCAACACCGGCGGGTAGGGCGCCTTTGCCCACGCCGCCTCGTACTCGCGGAGCAATGCCGCTTCCTGCCGCAGCGCCTCGAAGGGGCCTTGTGCGCTCCACTCCCGCAGGAAATCCACGGTACCTGCAGGAATTTCTCCCGCAAGTTCGAGCACGGCCCTCGAGGGCGCAGCGAACAGCGCATCGCGCATGGCGCTCGCGCGGCGAACGGGGATGCTTTCCCCGAGCTTCAGGGACCATTCAGGGAATTCGCGGAGGTATTCGCGCGTTGCGTCCCTCAACTGCCCAACCAGCACGGTTGAAGACGGTTTGTCCAAGCCGTGCTCGGTCAACGCGTGCGCAACGCCATGCCGGACCGCCGCCAACCACCGCGTCTCGTTGAAATAGTCCCGGACTGGCACGAACATGACGCGCTTGCGTTCCGATGCGGGCAGGGCCCGGCGCACCATTTCCGCGCGCTCCTCCCAGTCGAACGGGTGTTTGGGCGAGCGGGCCTGGAAGGCCGAGCCGATCACCACGACCACTCGGGTCGCAACGTCGAGCGCCTGCTTCAGCAGGGAAAGATGGCCGTCATGAAACGGCTGGAAACGGCCGATGAGAACGGCGAGGTCGCGTCTGGAAGGATGTGAGGCAGTCATGCTGAATGCGAGAGCATAGGGTGTTCGGTTTCGCGAACACCTTGCTCGAGCAATTGGAATCCTGAGACGCGCTCAAGTCCAGTCTGCCGACAACTTCCCGGCAACTTGTCAGGAGCGCTTCGCCAGCATGCTTCCCAGCGCGAACACCGAATTCGGTGCATTGATCGGCGCGGGTTTCACGCGCGCGGTCGGCACGGTCGCGCGTCGGCCGGGTCGCTCGACTTCCACACCTCGCGCGATCTGTTCATCGACCAGGCTCTGAAGCGAGACCGAGTCGAGAAACTCCACGGCGCGATGTCGCACGGAGGCCCAGAGTTCGTCCGTCGCGTGGCGATCCACCGCGCCAGGCGCGTCGGCGGCCAGGGGCCGCGCCTTGTCGTCCGCAATGCCGTCGATGGCCATGATGATGTTCGCAACGGTGATGTCCGCCGGCTTTCTGCAGAGTGAATATCCTCCGCCCGGGCCGCGGGTCGATTCGACCAGTTGGTGGCGACGCAACTTGGCAAAGAGTTGTTCGAGGTGCGACAGCGAAATCCGCTGGCGGCGACTGATGGAGCCCAGGTTGACCGGACCCGCGGTGCCTTGCAATGCCACGTCGATCATGGCGGTGACTGCAAATCGGCCCTTGGTGGTGAGACGCATGGTTGATTCTTCCTGTATGGGGGCGGCTGGCGCCGCCGGATCAGCGCATCGCGCGCAGCGTCGCGATGCAGGCGCTCGCATCGAGAGAGGGCGGGAGCGGGAAGCCTCTCGAGGCGGCGAGGCTTAGACGGGGAGGGCGATGCCGCGAGGCGGCCGCTTGGGCCGCTCGAGCCAGGGAGAAGGCGAGCTGGTCGAGGCCGATCGTGGCGGCCATGCAGAGGTGACTGCCGCAACCAGGAGCGGGTGCCTGCCGGTCAGGCATTCGGTGAAGTCGAGGTTTGCTTCGTCAAGGCCTGCCGCTTCGTCATCCGCGTCAGGGGTCAGCGGATCGGCAGGGGAGGATGCGTCTTGCGCCGATGTCGTGAGCTTGCTGATGCCGTCATGCGGCTCGCTCGCTGCGACTCGCGCGAAGGTCGCGAAGCCGTAGCAAGAAAGCAGAAACGCAAAAAAAGAGGCAATGAGCCAGCGTGGCATGGGCGGTAGATTTTAACTTTGCGCCGGATCACGGTCTTTCAACCCGCGTTGCGATCATTCTTCGACGGCGACGCCGGACCTGCGCTCGCGGCATGCTTTCGACCGGGTCCAGGTGGCGGACCCGAAAAGCTCGGGTTTTAACCCGGCGATTGAATGCGCGCCACTTCATTGATCGACTTGCAGTCCGAGCCGGGGGCGGCACAGTGGAGTTTTCTCAAACCGTGAAGCAAGGAGAGTCGTATGAAGAGTGTTCTTCGTTCAACGATGGGTGTACTGCTCGCCAGCGGTGCGCTGATGGGCGCGGCGAGCGCAGCAACTGCGCCTGCGACCGTGACTTGTGAAGATCCGCGCGTGGACCGCACCGCGTGCTATCGAGAGGCGGCCGCGGCACAGGAAGCCATGAGACAAGGCCGATTGAACAGCCCTGGCGGCTATGAGCAGAACGCGCTCGCGCGCTGCCAGCGCCAACCCGTCGAAGCGCGTGCGGCCTGCGAGAAGCGCGTGCGGGGCACGGGTAATACGACGGTCACCGGCAGCGTCCAGGGGGGCGGCAAGCTTCGCCGCAACGAGATGCCTGCGCCGGCGCCTGCGAAGACGAATTGAGTGGTGCGTCGCGGCGAGGACGAACTCGCCGGCTTGGGATTCCTGTCGCAACTTGAGGTTGCTCGTGTTTACGCCATCTTTGCTTTCACTTGGTGCACGTTGCTCACTGCAATGGCGTTGGATGGCAACGGGGCGCTGTTGCCTCGCACAGGAGATCTCAAATGAACGCAAGTCGCTCAACGTTCGTCAAGCTGGCAGCTGTCGCAACCGTCGCCGTGGCGGCACTTGCCGGCGCTGAGTCGGCAAGTGCGGGCACAAGCTGGTCAGTTGGTATTTCTGCGCCTGGGGTGGTCATTGGGGCTGGCGAGCCGGCCCCCGTGTACTACCGGCCTGCGCCGCCGGTCGCCTATGGCCCGGCTCCGGTTTACTACGGAGGAGGGCGACCGGTCTATCGCACCGACTGGGATGGTGGTCGCCGCTGGGATCGGCGCGATTGGGATCACCGCGACAGGGAGCGTCACGAGTGGAGGCATGAGCGCCGCGAGGAGCGGCACGGTTGGCGCGAACGGGACTGATCGGCCTCCTGGCTATTCCCATCTTGGAAGGTCCTGCAGCGCATCGTTGGGTCGGTCGACAAGGTCGACGCCGGTAATTTCTTTTCCGCTCGGCCCCAGTTCGACATTGCAAGTGATTTCCCACTTGTGGTCTTCGGTGCGCCGCACGAGGCAAACCTCCTCGCCGGCAGCAATGAGCTTGATGCAATCTTCGACGCTAGTGCGCTGCACGGCGCCGAGGGTCAATTCAGTCGAGCCAAACTCTTTTTCCACGACCGGGTGGATGGCGACAAGATCGATCGTCCCATCTTTGTAGTGGACAGCGGATATTGCGTGCTGGGCCATCGGTGACCTCCGATCTTGGGACGACCCAGTATGGCGCCTGCGTTAGTCTGCCTGTCGCAGAAATGGGTATGGCGGCCCAAAAAAGAGCCCGCACGCGGCGGGCTCAATGGCCCGGGGGCCGGAGGGAGTGGGCCTGCTCTCGAGCAGGCAAGGCGAGCATCGCTGCCAAAGTGGGAGACTTCTGGGGGTCGGTCTGGCTGGCATCGGTCGCGCTTAAACTGAAAACTAAAGTGTGTGATTGTTCCTTGGGGCGCGGTGAGACCGCCAAACACAATGCCTTCATGGCGAAACGATCAACCGACATCCAGAATTTCAGCGGCTTCGCGGGCCTGAATCGCGCAGATCTGACGCACGAGCCCCGAAAACCCCAAGAGCATGGCGTACCGTGGGGACGCATTGCGCTGGTCGCCGTTGCGAGCGTGATCGCTGCGGTGGTGCTCCGCGTACTCGCAGCCTGGTAAGTTGCTGTTCTCCACTGGCCCCGTGGACAGGGCTGTGGACAACGACGTGTGAAACGTCGGCGAACCGCTCCTGATGGGCCTCAGGCTGCGGTGCCTAAAAAACAAGCACCCCAGCTTTTGAGCGCTTTTGGTGCCCTCGACAGGAATCGAACCTGTATCTGAGTCTTAGGAGGACCCCGTTCTATCCATTGAACTACGAGGACGAGAGCGGCCGCAACTTTACCAGTTCAGTCGAACCGCACCGTGTAGATGAGGTCAAGGCCGCTGGGTTGTCCCGCTTGTCCGCGAAGCGTGAGGCGCTCGGTGAGGTCATAGAAGATGAAGAGTGTGCCCAGGGTGCCGGCCAGGCTGCGTTCGTAGGTAATGTAGAAATCCCGCGCGAAGCGCTTGCCGACGGTGACGGCCGAATCGCGCACGTCGCCACCGCTGCCCGGGCCCTTGAAGCCGATTTCATCGAGGCCGAAGCGGCTGGCGAGCCCGCCGCCGGTCCCGCCACTGCCGAGACCTCCGAGGATCGCCAGTGCAGCCTGCTGCAGGATGACGGATTCGCCGCCGCTGGTGGCCGACGCGCGCCCCAGCATGAGCCACGAAAGCGTCTCCTGGTCCGACAACTGCGGATCCGAATACAGCCGCACACGCGGTGATTGCGCGGTACCGGTGATGGCAACGCCGGCGCGCTGCTGAATGTTGGGCCGGATCGCCAGGATGTCGAGTTGCGGATTGTCGACCGGCCCGTTGAAGCGCGCGATCCCGGTTTCGATGGTGAGCTGCTGTCCGTAGGCGCGGTATTGGCCGCTGACGGTCCTGACCTCGCCCATGACGCGCGGCAGGGCGCCCAAGGCAGTACTGTGAATGTCGAGCTTGCCCGCAAGCCGCGTCGTGATGCCGTGTCCCTGCACCGCGAAATCATTGCCGAGGTCGAAGCTCACCGTGATGTCCGGCGGCTTGGCCGTCCGTGGCGTGGCGCCCTGTCCTTCGTTGGACTCGGCCAATCTTTTCGCTTCTTCCTGCGCTTCGCGGTCCCGGGCTGCCGACCGGATCACCACGTCGCCGCCGAGGCTGGGCGCGGTCTGGTCAGGCAGGATGATGACGGCGCGGTCTGTCTTGAGGTCGCCGCGCACGATGAACTGCCCGCCGTCGAGCTTGGCCTGCAGATCGCCAGAGAGGGTTATCTGCCTATCGGACCGCACCAGCATGCGCAGCGAGCGCAATTGGGCCTGCACGGCCATGCGGATTCCAGAACCCGATCCGGCGGCGGGCGCAGCGCCCCACGCCAGTTCGCCCTTCGCCGACAGCGTGCCCCCGTCCCTCGATGCTTCACTCGCCGCGGTGCTGATGTTGCCGCCCTGGCCGGGAATGCGCGTCTGGCTGCCGAGGCCGCCCTTGAGGGTGAACTCCGTGATGTCGACGTGGTTGCCGGCGAGCGTGGCCCGCAGGCGTCCCTCGCGCAAATCGAGCCCGTCGACCAACGCGCGCAAGGCAAGCTCGTCGGCGCCGAGCGTGCCGTTCCATAGAGGTTCGGCTCGATTGCCGGAGAGGGTTGCGTCGGCTTGCAGCGTGCCGGCGATTCGCCATCCCGGTGGCGCCAGCATCGACCAGACGCCAAGGTTGGGCATTCGCGCCGTGACGCGACCCGCCAGTGGCGCGTCCGGCGCCCACTGCCAGCCGGCTTGGCGCTTCTGAAGCCGTGTGCTGGCCTCGACGTGGATCTCGCCCGCCCGCTGGCTTTCCCACGCCAGGCTGCCGCGCACCGTGTCGCCTTCCGCATCGAGCTTGAGTTCGGCTTGACTCAGACCCGCTGGCGTGCTGACGCCGGGGCCGGCTGCGTCCATGGTGGTTTCGCTGGCCGTGCCGGTGCCGTGGCTGGTGATGCGGGTGACCAGTGCGGCTTCGCCCGCCTGCACGCGAATGTCGCCGCTCTCACGCGCGACGCGGACATGTGCGCGCAGTGCGTCTCCGGCATCGATGTCCCATTCGCCATTGAAGAGCAGGTCGCCGCTGAAGCCGATTCGGGCGAGCGCACCCGTTTCACCGGCCGCCTCCAGCCATGCCATGGGCAGGCCTTTCAGTTGGCCCTTGGATTGAAGACGGATGGCGCGGGCCTCACCCGACCCGCTGCTGCTGAAGCGGGTCGGCTGCCAGTCGATCGTCACCGTGCCGGGGAGGGGGCCGTGCAGTTCCGCACCGGCGCCCGTGCCCTCGATGTCCAGGCGCGACGAATCGCCGTTGACGGTGCGCACGGTCGCGCTGATGGGTCGGCGCAATTCCAGTGTCCAGGGGCCGGGGCGCGTGCTGTCCTTGAACTGCGCGCGCAGAGTGGCAATGGCGGCGTGCCACTGGTTGGCGCGTTCGATGCCGCCGCTGGCGCGCGTGTCGAGGGTGAACTTCTGGGTACCGGTCGTCGCCTCGCCGCTGAGGGTGAGCGTGGCCTGCGCGAGGCTGCCGGACAGCTCGGCGCGTACGCCGCTGAGCGCGACCGAAGTCGCTTCCCCAGTCTCGGGTGGCGGAAGTCGAAGGTCGAGTTTGGGAACGGTCAGTGTGGCCTGGAGCGTAGGCTCCACGCTGCCCGGCGGTGCCGGCGCGTTCGCGTTCTGCAGGCGGCGCTGCACCGCCTGCCATCCGCCTTTCCAGGTGGCGTCGAGGCGTGCGTTGCCTTGGACGGCCGCGCCGGCAAACACCTCTTCCAATTCGGGTAGGCCTTCGATCCAACGCTGCAGTGCGACGGCGTCATCGATCTGCGCGCGGACCTGGCCATCGCCGGTCGTGGGGGCGATGCGCCCTTGAAGCCGCGCAGTACCACCGGGAACAACGAGATTCAGGTTGCCACTGCCGGCCTGCTGCTCTACCTGCAGTTGCAGGCGACCATCGATGCTGGCGTGCTGGGCTTCGATGCGCAGGGACTTGAGGTCGAGCACCTTGTGCTGCCACTGGCCTTGCGCGTTCGCGCGCTCGAGGCGCAAGCCGTGCAGGCCCGCGCCGCCTGTGGCGCGAAGCGCAACGTCGAACCGGATCGCATCGCCTTGCTGATCGGCCTTGGCGGTGCCGCTCAGCGGCGCGCCGGCAAGCTCGGTGTGCAATTCGCCGAGCTGGACACCGCTCACGGTGGCTTGTGCCTGCCAAGGGTCCGGTGCCGGGCTCCAGTTGCCTTCGACCTGAATGCGTCCGCTGCCCAAGTGCACCGTGGCCTCGGGCAGTGTCCAGGTCTTGCCATCGAATTCGACTTGCGCCTCTGCCTGCTCGATCGGCAACTTGCCCGTGTCCCAAGGCCCGGCGATCGCATTGCGGATATTGGCCTTGGCCTTCCAGTTCTTGTCGCCGGCGATGGCGTCGGGGCCCGCCTCGATCTCGCCGGTCAGAAGCGTCGCAGGCGCTTGGGGCCAGAGACTGGCGACGTCGAGGTTCTGAAACTCTGCATGGGCGTCGATGACGGGTTGCGGCTGCCACGGCGCGATGTTTGCCTGCAACTGAGCGCGCATCGGCGCCTCCGCGTTTTCCTCGACGGGCTGGAGCTGCGCATTCACGGCGAGACGGGCGTCCGATCCGGACAGCGTTCCGTTGGCGGACGCTTCAGCGAGGATGTTGATGGCGCGATCCTCGCCCAGCAGCGCACGCACCCGGCCGTTCACCTTGGCGTCGATGGCCATGGGCGCCGGGCCTTGGAGGTCGACGTGCGCGCCGTAATGACCGTCCGCCACATCCACGCCGTTGATTTCAAGCACGTGATGCTCGTTGCTGTAGCGATAGCTGCCCTCGAGCTTCGTGGCCTGGAGCGCCGGCGGGCCGGCCCAGCGCAGGTCGTCGATGGAGAACGGCAGCTCGATCTCCACCGGCAGCACGATCTGCTGGAGCGGCTCGACGGACTGATCCTGGGGCGGGCCGCGTTTTTCGATCAGCACCTGGCCGGCATGCACTTCGCCGAGTTGAACCCTGCGCCTCAGCAGCGGAGCGAGTCGCCACGAGATACGCGCGTCGTTCACTTCCACCGCAAGGGTCTCGCTCTGCCAGCGCAGCCATCCGATGCGCCCGCCGGCGCGCAGCGAGCCCGACACGTCGCGGCTCTCGAGCGTCTGGCCGGCGGGCAGGTAGCGGGCGGTTCGTGCCAGCGCGAATGCCAGCGATTCGTCCGAGCCGAGCCACCACCATGCGCCGGCCGCCAGCGCCAGCACCAGCGTGACCAGGACCGTCACCGACCAGCCGATGAAACGCAGCACGCGCCCGCCGCGTGAGCGAGGCGGCGGTCCCGGCGGCAACTCCGGCGTTTGGGACGATTCGGGCGTTTCGGTCGACATGGCCTCGAGCATCTCAAAAGGTGAAGCCCAGGCGCAGATGGAGCCTGAACTCCTTCACTTGCACGCCGTAGGCCACATCGATCTGAACCGGTCCGATGGGGCTTCGCCATCGTGCGCCGACGCCGACACCCACCTTGGCCTCCATCTGGTCGGGCTTGTCCGCCACTGCGCCGACGTCGACGAAGGCCGCGCTTTCCCAATCCGTGAATTTCCCGTCGTAGACGAAAGGACGCAGGTACTCGATGCTGCCGACACCCAGATAACGTCCGGCGATGACCTGGCCGTCGGGCTTGACCGCGCCGATGGACCGGAATCCGTAGCCGCGCACCGTGGTGTCGCCCCCCGTCAGGAATCCGAGCGTCGACGGGATCTGCGCACTGTCCTTTGCGACCACGGCCCCGGCTTCAGCGCGCAACTGGATGCGGGCCTCCCGCGTCTGCGTGCGGTCGCCGTTGTGCACGCTGCCGGCGGGCACGAAGCCGGTCCAGCGCGCGTAGGTGCGCGTGAAAGGATCGCGTTCCCCGCTCAGCGTGTACCCCGCGCCGAGCTCCAGCGAAATCCCGTAGCCACGGGTCGGCGCGGCTGCGTTGTCGAAGTAACGACCGGTCCAACCCCAGTTCAAGCTCAGTGCCGAGGCTGCGGGCGGCGGGAGGAAGCCGTGGTTCACCGCGTAGTCGTATTGCAGGAAGTAGCTGCGGTCGATGTGGTCGCTGTTCTGGTTTTTCCCGCCGCGCAGCCGGCCGCTGTCGACCGTGTAGCTGCCCGAGACTTCGCTTTTCAGCTCGGCCGAAGTGAACGAGCGCCACCCGTTGTCGCCCGGGATCGCGCTCCATTCGGTGCTGAGCGCCTGCTTGTCCTTGTCGAGCGAGAGCTTGGAAACCGCACGCCAGCCGAGCAGCGGCATGCTGTTGTGGATGTGGTCGAGCGAAAGACGCGGGCCGCTGTCGGTTGTGAAGCCGATGCCGACCACCACCCTCTGGAACGGCGCCTCGCGCAGTTGGGCGATGACGGGCGCGAGCAACGGGTCGGTGTCCCGCGTATCGAGCGTGAGGAAGACGGATTCGAAAAATCCGCTGCTCGCCAGACGCTGCTGCGCATCGAGCAATTGCTGTTGGTCGTAGTCCGACCCAAAGGGAACGCGTGCGATCCTGCGGATGCTCTCGGCGTCATAGCGCTGATTGCCCTGCACCACCAGTGGGCCGAAGCGATATGCCGGACCGGATTCGTAGGTCGCGCTGAGTTTGGCCTCGCCGTGATCGGCGTCGATTTCGGCGCGGCTCGAAACGATACTGCCTGTGGGGTAGCGTCGTGCCGTCAGGCTGCGAAGCGCGGCGGCCTTGGCGTTGTCCCAGGCTTGCTGGTTGAAGGTCTGGCCTTCAACCAGCGCCCAGCCGGAGCGGATCGCGTTGCGGCGCGCGTCGGACTGTGGGTCTTCGGCAATCGGGCCACTGAAATCGATCTGGACTTCGCGCACCCGGGTGAGTTCGCCCGGCTCGACGGTGATCTTGACTTCGCGCGGTGTCTTGGCGCCGGGCGTTTCCCGCATTTCGAGCGTGAGGGTGGGCGTGAAGTAGCCGAGCGTATTGAGCAGCTCGCGGGCGTTGCCCTCTGCGGCCACCATCAGCCGCGAGAGCTCGACAGCGCCGAGGTCATCGAGTTTCTTGTAGCGCTGGATCTCCAGATTGCGCACGAGGAAGTCGCGGACCGAATCCGGCGCCTGCACATCGACCGAGAACGACCCGCTGCCCGACTCGCTCGAGGCTCCCGCGACGGGCGTTGCCGATGTATCCGTCTCTTCGTCCTGCTTTTGTGGCAGCAGGCTGCATCCCTGGAGAAGAAGGATGCTTGCAAACAACAACGCCGGCATCCAAGCCGGCGTGAGAGATGGAACCGCCCAACGCATGCGGCCATTCTGACAGCATGGACTTCGGCCGCCGGGCGGCCATGCCCCCCGTCAGCGGCCGATGAGCTTCCGTCCCAGCATCCAGACAAACGGCGGGACGATCATCCGCGCGATGGCCTTGGCTTGGTCGATGCGCTCCGTACGCATGAATCTCGATGCGGATTCGTCGCCGAGACGCTTGCCCGCCACGGGACTTGTATAGAAGTACGCGGCGACCGAACGCCGGGGGCGTCCGTCGGGTGTCTGAAGCGGCTTGGTGTGACCGTGGTAGCTCACGGGACCGTGCGGCAACAGGATCGTCCGTCCGAACTCGGGCTGGATCGAAGTCACGCAACGATCGGCCTTCTTGTCCCAGAGCTCCAGCGCCGAGCCCCATTCGGGATCCCATCCCTTGTTGAGATAGGTGATGAAGACCATTGCGTTACGCAGGCCGATTTCGCGATGACGATTGAAATCGCGATGCACGGCGAAGGTCGCGCCATTCCTGCTTTCGTGAAGGCCGCCGCCGAGCAGCTTCGGATCCGTGAGGAGATACGGAACCCCGGTGATCGACGTCAGCCACTCCGTAAACCAGCCTGAGCTGACGATGTCGAAGTAGAGTTGCGATGCCGCCTGCAGCGAGACACCCGGGATCGAACGCCGCGTGGATTCGTACTTGGTCTTGACGTCCGTCCAGCCGGACTTGGGAAGCTCGTCGAACTCCGCTGCCACGAGTTCCAGCAGCGCCGGATGAAAGAGGCCTTCAAGGACGAGGTACGGGAAGGGTTTGGCGTTTGCCAGTTGCTCTCGGAGTTGCGCGCATCGCTCGGGCGCGAAGAACGACCGGTCGACCAATTTGGCAAGCGGCAGTTGCACGCCCCTGATGCAGACATAGTCCGCCGAGGGTTGGAACAGGGCATCGAGGGACCCCGATGACCACGGCTGCTCATGGAGCGGGGCATCGATCTTGAACGATGGCAGGGCAGACATGGCAGCACCTCCTCGGATTCTGGGACTTATGGCTATTGAATCCTTGAGTCGTCACTTTAGTGCAAGGAGGGCATTGCGTGACAGATTTTTTACCAATTTATCGAAATGTAAGCGCGCAACCCCAATAAGAAGGAGGCGCCGGCCCCTTGCCTGTCACAGGGTTGTTACTTGGAGAGCAGGCGCATCGCATCCTCGAGGCCCCGCAGCGTGAGCGGATACATACGGTGGGACACCAGTTGCTGCATCACCGCGATGCTCTGCCGGTATTGCCAGACGCCCTGGGGCTCGGGATTGATCCAGGCGAATTTCGGAAATGCGTGGGTCAGGCGCTGGATCCACTCCGCGCCCGCCTCTTCGTTGTTGTATTCGACGCTGCCGCCCGGCTGGAGGATTTCGTAAGGGCTCATCGTCGCGTCGCCCACGAAGATGAGCTTGTAGTCCTTGTTGTACTTGCGAATGATGTCCCAGGTCGCGAACTTCTCGGAGTAGCGACGGCGGTTGTTCTTCCACATGAAGTCGTAGACGCAGTTGTGGAAGTAATAGAACTCTAGGTGCTTGAACTCCGTCTTGACGGCCGAGAACAGCTCCTCGACGCGCTGGATGTGCTCGTCCATGGTGCCGCCCACGTCCATGAGCAGGAGCACCTTCACGTTGTTGTGGCGCTCGGGCCGCATCTTGATGTCGAGGTAGCCCGCATTGGCGGCGGTCTTGCTGATGGTCTCGTCGAGATCCAGTTCGTCCTCGTGGCCTTCGCGCGCGAACTTGCGCAGCCGGCGCAAGGCGACCTTGATGTTGCGCGTGCCGAGCTCCTGGCTGTCGTCGTAGTCCTTGTAGGCGCGCTGGTCCCAGACCTTGACCGCGCTCTTGTTCTTGCCGGCGCCGCCGATGCGCACGCCCTGCGGGTTGTAGCCGCCATGGCCGAAAGGCGAGGTGCCGCCGGTGCCGATCCACTTGTTGCCGCCTTCGTGGCGCTCCTTCTGCTCCTCGAAGCGCTTCTTGAGCGTTTCCATGAGCTCGTCCCAGCCCATCTTCTCGATCTTGGCCTTTTCTTCGGCGGTGAACTCGCGCTCCAGCGTCTTGCGCAGCCAGTCGAGCGGCACTTCCTTGGTGAAGTCGGCGAGCATCTCCACGCCCTTGAAGTAGGCGGCGAAGGCACGGTCGAACTTGTCGTAGTGCTTCTCATCCTTCACGAGCGAAGTGCGCGAGAGGTAATAGAAATCGTCGAGGCTGAAAGCGCCGTCGGAATTGGGGCCAACGACATCGGCCTGCAGCGCTTCAAGCAGGGTCAGGTATTCCTTGACCGATACCGGCAGCTTCGCCGAACGCAGGGTGTAGAAGAAGTCGATCAGCATGGCGAATCACTCCTGGGCCGGCTGGCCTGAGCGGGGCTTGTCCAACAGGTAGAGCAATTGAGCGCGCACTTCGGGCCATTCTCCCGAGCGAAGGCTGTACATGACGGTGTCGCGGATCGTGCCGTCGCGGCGCAGCGCATGACCGCGAATCACGCCGTCCTTCTTTGCGCCAAGGCGCTCGATGGCACGCTGTGACGCGTGGTTGAAATTGTCGGTGCGCCAGCCCACCACGTGGCAACCCAGCGCGTCGAACGCGTGCGTGAGCATCAGCAGCTTGCAGGTGGTGTTGACGTGCGTGCGCTGGCAGCGCTTGGCATACCACGTGTAGCCGATCTCGACGCGCTTCACCGGCGGCAGGACGTCGTGGAAGCTCGTGCTGCCGAGCACCGTGCCGCTGGCTTCGTCAGTCACGGCGAAAGCGAAACGGTTGCCGGCCTCGCGCATCTGCAGCGCACTCTCGATGTAGGCGCGCGTGTCCTTCGGCTCGGGTACCGAAGTCACGCGGATGTTCCACAACTCGCCGTCGGCGGCCGCGGCGCGCAGGCCTTCTTCGTGGTCGAGCGACAAAGGCACCAAGGCGATGCCGCGCGCCTTGAGCGTGACAGGTTCAACGAAAGCCATCGTCAGGTCCTTCGGGGCGACTCAGCGGTTGTTTCGTTGCATGAAGACGAGCTTTTCGAACAAGGTCACGTCCTGTTCATTCTTGAGTAGCGCGCCGACCAGCGGCGGTACCGCGACCTTGTCGTCCTTGCTCTGGAGCGCTTCGAGCGGAATGTCCTCGGCAACCAGCAGCTTCAACCAGTCGAGCAGCTCGGAGGTCGAGGGCTTCTTCTTCAGGCCGGGCAGGTTGCGCACGTCGTAGAAGGTCTTCATCGCGGCGGTGAGCAATTCCTGCTTGAGGCCGGGGAAGTGCACCGCGATGATGCTCTTCATCGTTTCGGAATCGGGGAACTTGATGTAGTGGAAGAAACAGCGGCGCAGGAACGCGTCGGGCAATTCCTTTTCATTGTTGGAGGTGATGAACACCACCGGCCGGTGCTTCGCGCGGACGAGCTCGCGCGTTTCGTAGCAATAGAACTCCATGCGATCGAGTTCGCGCAGCAGATCGTTCGGGAATTCGATGTCGGCCTTGTCGATTTCGTCGATGAGCAAGGCGACCGGCTCATCGGCCGTGAAGGCCTGCCACAGCACGCCCTTGACGATGTAGTTGTGGATGTCCTTGACGCGCTCGCCACCGTCGACGTCCGCCAATTGCGAGTCGCGCAGCCGGCTCACCGCGTCGTATTCGTACAGGCCCTGCTGGGCCTTGGTGGTCGACTTGATGTGCCACTGGAGCAGCGGCAGGTTGAGTGCCTGCGCCACTTCTTCCGCGAGCATTGTCTTGCCGGTGCCCGGCTCGCCCTTGACGAGCAGTGGTCGTTTGAGCGTGACGGCGGCATTGACCGCGAGCATCAGATCTTGTGTGGCGACGTAGTTGTCTGAACCCTTGAATTTCATGGAAGGCATTGGGCAGGGTGGTTGAAAGAACACAACATTGATCTGTGCTGCGGCGCATTCCGACTGCCTCGCTCATGGGGCCTCGCAAAGAGCCCCCATATAATCAAATGTTGATTAGAACCTTGTATCTCCACGAGATTGTGCGCGCAAAATGAACAAGTTGTTGACCACGATGTTTGCCTTCGCTGTCGCTTGCGTGACGGTCTCGGCTCAAGCCCAGAAGATCACGGGCAATGCCGAAAACGGCGCCAAGAAGACCGCGATGTGCATGGGCTGCCACGGCATCATCGGGTACCAGGCGAGCTTTCCCGAGATTCACAAGGTCCCGATGATCGCGGGACAGAGCGCCACCTACATCGTCTCTGCGCTCACGCAATACAAGGGCGGCGAGCGCAAGCACCCGACCATGCGTGCCATCGCCGACACCCTGAACGAGCAGGACATGGCAGATCTCGCTGCCTACTACAGCCAACTCGGCCTCAAGGAAGGCGACGCACCCCCGCCCGCCACCGCCAAGGCACCCAGCGAGCACGTACAGGCCCTCATCGCGCGCGACAAGGACAACGCTTGCACCAAGTGCCACGGCGCCAACTTCAACACCCCCAACGACGGCACGGTCGCCAAGCTCGCCGGCCAGCATGCCGACTACCTCTACGTAGCGCTCAAGTCGTACAAGGTGCAGAACCGCCCGAACGTCGGCCGCTCGCACGCCGTGATGGGTGGCCAGGCCAAGAAGTACACCAACGAAGAGCTCAAGGAACTCGCCACCTACATCAGTTCGCTGCCCGGCGATCTGAAGACAGTGCCTGAGTCGCGCTTCCACCACGAAGAGTAGTCAGAGCCTCATCAACGACAAAGCCCGCTCTCGAGCGGGCTTTGTCGTTTCTGGCGTTGCTTCGCTCGATCAGACGTCGAAGAAGACCGTTTCCGCGGGACCTTGCATGTGGATGTCGAAACGGTAGGTCACCGCGCCGCCCGATTCGCTGCGCTTGGCGATCAGCGTGTTGCGGCGCTCGGCCGGCACGTTGTTGAGCACCGCGTCCTTCGCGTTGGCGGCGGACTCGTCGCTGAAGTAGACGCGCGTGAAGGCGTGCAGCAGCATGCCGCGCATCATCACGATCACGTTGATGTGCGGGGCTTCGCCGGAGGTCTCAGGACCGGGCTTGACGGTGTGGAACACGTACCGGTTCTGCGCGTCGGTGCCCGTGCCGGCGCGGCCAAAGGCGCGGAAGCCGATCTCGCTCGCGTGGTCGACCGACTGCGGGTATTCGCCGGTGCCGTCGGGCTGGCTGATCTCGACCAGCGCGTCGTTGATCGGCTTGCCATCGCCGTCGATCACCTGGCCTTCGAGGCGGATGCGCTCGCCGCGCGCGCCGTCAAGTGCGACGACCGCGTCGAAGGGTTGGTCGAAGTCATAGCCGTACTGGGTGGCAGCCAGCCCGTAGGCGAAGTAGGGGCCGACCGTCTGCGAAGGGGTCTGGCCGAAGTTGGTTTCGAGTGCGCTCATCATGGTTCGGGTCTCCTCAGCGGGTTTCGAAAGGCGTCTCGTCGGCGCCGCGCAGCACGATGTCGAACACGTAGCCGAGCGCATAGCCGTCTTCCGTGACGTCGAGGCTGAAATCCGAGATCAGCCGGTTGCGAACCTTCTCGGGCGTGCCGGTGATCATCGGGTCGTATTGCAGGAGGGGATCGCCCGGGAAATACATCTGCGTCACCAGGCGGCTGCCGAAGTGCTCGCCGAACAGCGACACATGGATGTGCTGCGGACGCCATGCGTTGGGGTGATTGCCCCACGGGTAGGCGCCGGGCTTGATGGTCAGGAAGCGGTAGCGGCCTTCGTTGTCGGTGAGGCAGCGGCCGGCGCCAAGGAAGTTCGGGTCGAGCGGTGCGTCGTGCTGGTCGACCTTGTGCACGTAGCGGCCGGAGGCGTTGGCCTGCCAGATTTCGACCAGCGTGTTGCGCACGGGGCGGCGGCGGTCGTCGAGCACCTGGCCGGTGAGGATCATCCGTTCGCCGAGCGGCTCACCGTTCTTGCGCGCATTGCGCGTCAGGTCGTGGTCGAGTTCGCCGATGCTGCTGTGGCCATACACCGGCTGGCGCAGTTCACCCAGCGATGCCTTGAGCGGAATCAGCGGCTGGGTGGGGCCGCGCTTCACCGTCGACTTGTAGCCGGGATAGACGTAGGAGGGTTGGCTGGGCCAGTCGCGTGGTGCGAGGTGCGGCAAGCCGGCGCCGGCGGATTTGGAAGAGGACATTCGATTTGTCTCCAGGTTCGTGGGGATGCCCGAACTCTATTCATGCGAAATGCTGATGTAAATTGACGGATTGGCGATTTTTCATAACCAACAGTTATTCAATGCCGAGTTCTTCCGAAGACTTCGTCCGTGGGGTGCAGTTGCGGCATCTCCGTTGCCTGGTGGCCGTTGCCCAGGAGCGCCATCTTGCGCGCGCTGCGGAACGCCTGGCGCTGAGCCAGCCCGCGGTTTCGAAGACCTTGGCCGAACTCGAGGAACTGGCCGGTGCCCGCCTGGTTGAACGCGGCACCGCGGGCCGGCGGGGTATCCAGGGACTCACCGCCGCCGGCGAGCGCCTGCTGGCACATGCGCTGCGGGTGCTGGAGGCGCTCGATGCGAGCGCCCAGGCCGTGATGCCGGCATCGGGGGAGCGTCCACAGCGGCTTCGCATCGGTGCGCTGCCCAGTGTCGGCCCTTTCCTGCTGCCTCCTGCGCTGGCTGCCTTGCGCGAGCGGTTGCCCACGCTGCAAGTGCAAGTGCAGACCGGCGCCAACGCGTCGTTGCTCGATGCCCTGCGCGCAGGCGACCTGGACCTTGTCGCGGGGCGCATGAGCGATCCTCAGTTGATGACAGGCCTGACCTTCGAGTTGCTCTACACCGAGCCACTGGCCGTCGTGGCGCGGTCCGGCCATCCGCTGGCCGGCGGGGCCCCATCCGTACAGGATGTGCTGGCCTATCCGCTGGTCGTCTACGGCGAAGGCACGATTCCGCGTCATCACACGGAAAGTTTCCTCTCGGGGCTCGGGCTGCGCCTGCCGTCGCATGTGACGCAGACGCTGGACCTTTCGGTGGCGCGGGCGTTGCTGGTCCGGTCGGATGCCGTGTGGTTCACGCCCATCGGCGCGGCTTCCGACGATCTTGCGTCGGGACAACTGACACGGCTGGCGATCGACACCGTCGGCACCGAAGAGCCGGTGGGCCTCCTGTTGCGAAGCGATGCCGAACCCTCGCCTGCGAGACAGGCGCTGATCGCCTTGCTGCGGGAGGCGGGCGCGACTCAGTCGCGCGTGGCGCGCCGCTGAACGCAGGCCACGTAGGCGTCGCCGTCGGGCGGCCGACCGGCGCGCTGGCTTTCCCACATCATCTGGCCGAGGCACTCCATGGCCTCATGGTGCGCATCGAGCAACGAATCGCGGCGCACGGCCAGCAGTTCGACGGCCTGCCGTATGCCGCGCGGCTGATCGATCGAGCACTGCTCGCTGATCGACAGATGCATGGAGAGGTGCAGGAAGGGATTTTCGCGCCCGTCCTTGCCGTCGTACACGCGCGCCACGGCGGCGTCGGCATCGGCGAGGTCCGCGTGGTATTCGGGATGTTCGTCGATCCAGCGGCTGGCGATGATTTCGAGCGCTTCCATCGGCTCGCCGCGGCGGCTCTTGGCGAAGACGTCGCAGAAGAAACGACGCACTTCCTCTTGGGAGGGATTGAACATGCGCAGAGATTAGCACCGACCCTCAGGCCGGCGCCGGGCCGCCCCAAGGCGGCCTGCGGCCCCCTTGGGGGGCAGCGAGTACACGTAGTGACGGAGCGTGGGGGCAAATCAGGCCGGCGCCGGGCCGCCCCAAGGCGGCCTGCGGCCCCCTTGGGGGCAGCGAGTACACGAAGTGACGGAGCGTGGGGGCAATATCTCAGCGCATCGGGCCCAGTCACCGCTACATTGCCAAGCCATGGACCGTCTGGAAAACATCGAGACATTCGTTCGCGTCGCGCAGACCCAAAGCTTCGCTGAGGCTGCGCGGCAGATGCGCGTGGCCAAGTCGGTGGTCACCAGCCGCGTCAAGCAGCTGGAGGACCACGTCGGCGCGCCGCTCTTTCATCGCAGCACGCGCGTGGTTCGGCTCAGTGATGTGGGACAGGCCTTCCTGCGCGACTGCACCGAGCTCGTGGGGCGGGCCAACGACATCATGGACCAGATGCGCGACGCGCGGGCCGGCCCCACGGGAACGCTGCGCATTCATGCGCTGACCGGCTTCGTGCTGGGCCATTTCGCGACCTTGCTGCGTGCGTTCCAGGTGAGCTTTCCGGACATCCATCTCGAACTGATCGTGAGCGACGCGGTCGTCGATCCGGTCAAGGCCGGCGTCGATTGCGCACTGCAGATCTTTCCGGCGGCATCGACCGAATTGGTGTCGCGGCCGCTCTTCCCGGTACGGCGCGTTTTCTGCGCCACGCCCGAATACCTCCGCGCGCACGGTACGCCGGAGAGTCCGCGCGACTTGCACAAGCACACGCTGGGGCTGTATTCAGGCTACCCGACGCGCGACCGCTGGACGTTCCACCACCAGGGCGAACAGATCACGCTCTACATGAGCGCCGCATTGCTCACGAACAGCGTGCACCTGCTGCGCGAATACGCCATGGAGCACGCCGGCATCGTCTGCCTGCCGACGCTGGTCGCGGGCGATGAGATCCTGCGCGGCGACTTGCAGGTCGTGCTGGCGGAGCACCAGTTGTCGTCGTTCTCGCTGAGCGCGGTCTACGCCGGGACTTCGCGCAATGCGTTCAAGCTCAGGTTGTTCATCGAGCACATCACCGCGGCATTCACGCGCGTGCCGCCGTGGGACGCGGCCCTGATCGATCGGGGGCTTCTGCCGGAGACCTTGATCGCCGACGCGTGACCGGGGCGTGCGCGGCGCGGCTCGGGCGGCACGGGTAAACCCTGCCGATTGACCGGATTCCGCGAACAATGCGGCCCGGTTTTGATGCCTACCGCAGGCGGTCCCTGTTTCCTACAGTGCATTCACCGCAGCCGAAACGCTGCACTGTTGCCACCCGAGGAGACAAACCTATGACCGCTGCCTACCAGACCCGCTTCGGGTCGCTGAAGCATTTCGAGAAGGGCCACGTCGAGCCGATCGCCGATGACGTCCGCCACTACGCGATGTCGAACTGCTTCGACATCGCGAGCAAGAGCAAGCCGTACGAGAAGGTCGTGTTCGGCCAGAACCAGATCTACGTGCTGGAGACGCTGCGCGCCGAAGGCACCTCGCCCTGGTACACCAGCGCGCACGACGAGTTCGCGCTGGTGATGGACGGTGATGTCGAGGTGCACCTGGTCAAGCTCGATGCAAGCCAGACGGTTGCGGACGAGAACAAGGACGGCGCTGTGCTCGTCAAGGGCGAGCCCAAGGGCCAGAAGATGGGCTGGATGAAGCTCTCGCGCGGCCATCAAGGGCTGCTGCCGAAGAACACCGCCTACCAGTTCCGCGCCGCCGGCGACCCCGGCGTGATCGTCCTTCAGACCTGCAAGGGCGAGCTTTCCGTCGAAAAGTGGGCCGACATCTGCCAGACCCACTGAGTCCCACAGACACATCGAGGAACCAAGCCATGAACGCACCCGCTGAACTCGCCAAAGTCATCGCGTCGCAACCCGACGCCACGCTCGGCTACAAGGACTTCTCGCTCGGCAGCTTCGGCTTCCGCCGTGACGAGTATTTCGCCCACATCACCTGGAAGACCCGTGACGGTCGGCCGATGAGCCACACGATGGACATCGGCAACTACCTGCGCGCGCTGATGCGCGACGTGGCCTGGGGCTTCTTCTACGGATGGGTCAACTTCGACGACGTGGTGGGCACGGTCAATCATTACCAGTCCGTCGACCTCTACGCAGGCAGCTTCAACGGCACGATGAAGGAAGCCGGCATCGACCTACTGGAGAACTTTCCGACCGCGCAGATTCGCGCCACCTTCGAAGCCATGCTCGACGACTGGACCAACGAGAGCTTCGATCCGTTCTCGGCGCCGCAGGAAACCGGCTCACCCTACGGCCGCAAGAATGGCAACAACACCGCCAAGATCACCCGGGCGCGCGAGCTGGCCAAGCGCTGCGTCGGCCTCAAGGGCGACCTCGATCTGCGCAGCGACGAGCGCGGCACGCCGGTCAACCGTGCCTTCGCGGATGTTCCGCAGGGCCAGCCCGAACTGCATCCCGAGCCGGGCTTCGAGAACGACGTGCATGCCTTCAACCTGTTCGGCTTCCTGAGCCGCTCGCAGGTCACGTGGAACCCGAGCTTCACCTCGGTCGTCAAGCACAGCTACATGTGCCCGACCACGGAGGAGCACATCCTGCCGATCATCCACGGCAACGACCGCGTCGAGTGGTTCTTCCAGATGACCGACGAGATCCACTGGGACTGCGGCGACAAGAACACCGGCAAGCCGATGGCGCGCGTGATCATGAAGGCCGGCGACATGGCCGCCATGCCCGCCTATTGCCGCCACCAGGGCTTCAGTCCCAAGCGCTCGATGCTGCTGGTCTGGGAGAACGGTTCGCCCAGCCTCGTCTACGAGATCCAGAAGGGCGAGAGCCCGGAGATCCCGGTGGAGTTCTGACACTCGCCCCCAGGTTGGCTCACTGCGTGTAGCCGCCCACCCCCTGCCGGGGGCAATACCGGCGGCCCGGCGGAGCCGGTTCCGCGGTATTCCTGGTCTTGGGACGTGGCGGTGTCATGCGTGCGAGGAGACCTGAAAGCGGCTCGCGACCGGCGCCTTGCCGGTGCGGGGTCGCGCCGATCAATCATCCGCTTGGACAGCGAAGAAGGAGACTCACCATGGCACTCACACGTCAATCCATGACCGACGAGCAACGCAAGTCGGTGGCCCTCGAGTACCTCAAGGCCTATGACAACGGTGGCGTCACGTCCACCGGGGGCTCGATCCTCGACCTGTTCGCGGAGGACGCGCAGGTCTACTTCCCGAAATGGGGCCTGGCCAACGGCAAGGCGCAGATCGGCCAACTGTTCGGCGAGGTCGGCAGCCGCGGCAAGTCCATCCGCCACGACTACGCGGGATTCAACTGGATCTTTACGGGTACCGACCTGTTCGCCTGCGAAGGCACCAGCTTCGGCGAGCATGCGGACGGGCCCTGGCGGGCCGGCGTGCCCGAATGGGGCGCGGGTCGCTGGTGCGATGTCTTCGAGGTCCGGGACTGGCTGATCCAGCGCTGCTTCATCTATCTCGACCCCGACTACGCCGGCAAGGACACCGCCCGCTACCCCTGGTTGAAATGACACACCCCCAGGTTGGCTCACTTCGTGTAGCCGCCCACCCCCTTGCAGGGGGCAACACCAGCGGCCCGGCAAAGCCGGTTCCGCGGTGTTCCCGGAAATTTGCAGTGACAGCCTAGAGATCCTTATATGACCCTCGCAGACATCCAACGGGCCGCCGGCCTGAAGACACCCATCCGGCGCCAGCTCTTTATCGACGGGCGATTCGTCGACGCCGAATCGGGCGAGACGCTGGCCACGCTGAACCCCTACGACAACTCGACCATCGCCGACGTGGCGCTGGCCGGCAAGGCCGACGTCGACAAGGCCGTGGCCGCAGCGAAGCGGGCCTTTCCGGCATGGAGCCGCATGGCGGCGGCGGACCGTGGCCGCATCCTGCTCAAGCTCGCCGATCTGATCGAGGCCAACACCGAGGAACTGGCGCGCCTCGAATCGCTGGACACCGGCCACCCGGTGCGTGACTCGCGCAGCCTCGACGTGCCGCGCACGGCAGCGTGCTTCCGCTACTTCGGCGGCATGGCCGACAAGTTCCAGGGCGAGACCATTCCGGTGGAGGCGGGCTTTCTCAACTACACGTTGCGCGAGCCGGTTGGCATCGTCGGCCAGGTCGTGCCGTGGAACTTCCCGCTGATGTTCACGAGCTGGAAGATGGCGCCCGCGCTCGCGGCCGGCAACTGCATCGTGATGAAGCCGGCGGAGATCACGCCGCTCAGTTCGCTCAAGATCGTCGAACTGATGGCCGAAGCGGGCATGCCCGATGGCGTGGTCAACATGGTGCCCGGACTGGGCCACCTGGTCGGCCAGTACATCGCCGAACACCCGGAGATCGCGAAGATCGCCTTCACCGGAAGCACTGCGACGGGCCGGCGTGTCGTGGCGGCAAGTGCCGGCAATCTGAAGAAGGTCCAGCTCGAACTGGGCGGCAAGGGGCCGAACATCGTGTTCGAGGACGCCTTCCTGCCCGCTGCGGTCAACGGCAGTGCATGGGCCATCTTCCACAACCAGGGGCAGGCCTGCATCGCCGGTTCGCGGCTGATGCTGCACGAGAAGATCGCCGACGCCTTCCTCGACAAGTTCATCCCGCTCGCGCAGTCGATCCGCCTCGGCAACCCGCTGGACGAAGAGACCGAGATGGGGCCGCTCACGAGTGCGCAGCACAAGGAACGCGTGTTGAGCTACGTCGAGGTCGCGAAAGGCGAGGGCGGTGAAGTGCTCACCGGCGGCAAGTCGCCGGGCGGCGACCTGGCGCGCGGTTGCTTCGTCGAGCCGACGGTGGTGCGCGCGAAGTCCTACCGCGATCGCGTTGCACAGGAAGAGGTCTTCGGTCCTTTCGTCACCGTGCTCACCTTCAAGTCCGACGAGGAGGCGATGGAGATTGCGAACGGCACCGACTACGGCCTCGGCAGCGGCTTGTGGACCAGCAATCTGCAGCGCGCCCATCGCGTCGCGCGCGACCTGCACGCGGGGATGGTCTGGATCAACAGCTACAAGCGCGTGAACCCTGGCTCGCCCTTCGGCGGTGTCGGCCAGAGCGGCTACGGCCGCGAGATGGGCTTCGACGCGATGCGCGAATACACGCAGGTGAAGAGCGTTTGGGTCAATATCGACGCCCAGATACCTCCTCACTTCGCACGTTGACCATCATGCGCGACTTCATCTACACCAGCCATCCGCAGCGCGTCGTGTTCGGCGCGGGCTCACTGCAGCATCTCGCGCGCGAGATCGACGCGCTGGGCGCGCGCCGCGCGCTCGTGTTGTCGACGCCCGAGCAGCGCGGGCAGGCGGAGCGCGTGGCCGAGATGCTTGGCTCGCACGCCGCCGGCATCTTCGACCGTGCGGTGATGCACGTTCCGATCGAGACCGCACGCGAGGCACGCGAAGTCGCGCGCAAGCTCGATGCCGATTGCGCCGTGGCCATTGGCGGCGGCTCGACCACCGGACTCGGAAAGGCCATCGCGCTCGATTCGGGCTTGCCGATCCTCGCGATTCCGACCACCTATGCCGGCAGCGAGATGACGCCGATCTACGGCCTGACCGAGGCCGGGCTCAAGAAGACCGGCAAGGATCCGCGCGTGCTCCCGCGCACGGTGATCTACGACCCGGAACTCTCGCGAACCCTGCCCGTGGGTCTGAGCGTGACCAGCGGCATCAACGCCATCGCGCATGCGGCCGAGGGTCTCTATGCGCAGGACAGCAACCCGGTGATGGATCTGATGGCGCAGGAAGGCATCGCCGCGATCGCGCGTGCCCTGCCCGCGATCCGCCAAGCGGCCGACGACATCGAAGCACGCGCTGATGCGCTCTACGGTGCATGGCTCTGTGGCACCGTGCTGGGCAACGTGGGCATGGCACTGCATCACAAGCTTTGCCACACGCTGGGCGGGAGCTTCAACCTGCCGCATGCCGAAGTGCACACCGTGGTGCTGCCGCATGCGATCGCGTTCAACGCCGAGGCCGCGCCTCGCGCGATGGAACGCATCGCGCAGGCGCTTGGTTCAACGTCCGCACCACTGGGCCTGCAATCGCTCGCTCGCGACAACGGCGCGCCGATTGCGCTCAAGGACATCGGCATGCGTGCCGAGGACCTGGACCGCGCCGCCGATCTTGCGGTGAGCAACCCCTACTGGAACCCGAGGCCCTTCGGCCCGGCGCAGCGCGACGAGATTCGCGCGCTGCTTCAGCGCGCCTTTGACGGCGACCCGCCGCGCTGACGATCCAAGCGATTTGTGCAGGAAGAGAACGAGAACCAAAGAAGGAGACAACCATGACATTGAATCGCAGACAGTTCACCCAGGCTGCAGCCGCTTTGGCGGCGAGTGGCGCCACACCACTGGTCTTCGCGGCCGACACGATCAAGATCGGCTACGTGTCGCCGCAGACGGGACCGCTCGCGCCGTTCGGCGAAGCGGACAAGTGGGTCATCGACCAGATGAAGACGGCCTTCAAGGACGGCATCAGCATCGGCGGCAAGAAGTACGGGGTGCAGATCGTGCTGAAGGACAGCCAGTCCAACCCGAATCGCGCGGGCGAGGTCGCCAATGACCTGATCCTCAAGGACAAGGTTGCGCTGGTGCTCACCGCAGGCACGCCGGAGACCGCGAACCCTGTGAGCGATGCCTGCGAGCTCAACGAACTGCCTTGCATCTCGAGCGTCGTGCCGTGGCAGCCGTGGTTCTTCGGCCGCAAGGGTGATCCGGCCAAGGGCTTCAACTGGACCTATCACCTCTTCTGGGGCCTGGAAGACGTCATCGCCAATTTCACCAACGGCTGGAAGTCGCTGCAGACCAACAAGAAGGTGGGTGGCCTGTTCCCGAACGACGGCGACGGCAATGCATGGGGCGACAAGGAACTCGGCTTTCCGAAGCCGCTGTCGCAGATGGGCTTCACGCTCATCGATCCGGGCCGCTTCCAGAACGGAACGCAGGATTTCAGCGCGCAGATCGCGGCATTCAAGAGCGGCGGCGTCGAGATCGTCACCGGCGTGGTGATTCCGCCCGATGCGAAGACTTTCCTCACGCAGGCGAGGCAACAGGGGTTCCGCCCGAAGATCATCACCTTGGGCAAGGCCTTGCTTTTCCCGGGGGCGATCGACGCGCTGGGGGATCTGGGCGATGGGCTCTCTACCGAGGTGTGGTGGAGCCCTTCTCATCCCTTCACGTCGAGCCTGACCAAGCAGAGCGCCAAGGCGCTGGCCGAGGCGTATGAGGCCGGTACGAAGAAGCAGTGGACGCAGCCGATCGGCTTTGCGCATGCCCTGTTCGAGGTTGCCGCCGACGCCTTGTCGCGCGCCAAGTCGGAGAAGGCATCGGACGTGCGCGATGCCGTCGCCGCGACCTCGCTCGCGACTGTGGTCGGCCCGGTGAAGTGGGGCGGGCAGGGGCCATTCAAGAATGTCAGCAAGACGCCGCTGGTGCTCGGCCAATGGGGTAAGGGCACAAAGTACAAGTACGAACTCACCATCGTGAGCAACGAAGCCGCCCCGAACATCCCCGTCGGCGGCAAGCTCAGGCCAATGCCGACGTGAGCACTGAGATGTCGGTGCATCTTGCTCATCATGTTGGAAACACCGCGGAACTGGCTTTGCCGGGCCGCTGGTGTTGCCCCCCGCAAGGGGGTTGGCGAAGCGACACGGAGTGCGCGAAGCCTGGGGGTGTGTCATGAGTCTTCTCGCGCTCCATGCCGTCAGCAAGTCCTACGGCGCGCTCAAGGTCACGGACGACATCACGCTCGCCGTGACCGAGGGCGAGACGCTGGGCATCCTCGGGCCGAACGGCGCCGGCAAGACGACGCTGTTCAACCTGATCTCGGGTGACGTTCGCGTGGACGCGGGGCGTGTCGAGTACGAAGGCCAGGACGTGACCACGCTCAAGCCGCACCAGCGTTGCCACGCGGGCATCGGCCGCAGCTACCAGGTGCCGCAGCCCTTCGGCAACATGAGCGTCTTCGAGAACCTGGTGACGGCCGCGTGCTTCGGCGCGCAGGAGCGCGAGCAGGAGGCCTGGCAGACGGCGCACGAGGTGCTGGCGCAGACCGGTCTCATGCCGCACGCGAACAAGCCCGCCGGTGGGCTCACGCTGCTCGATCGTAAGCGCCTCGAACTCGCGCGCGCGTTGGCGACGCGACCCAAGCTGCTGTTGCTCGACGAGATCGCGGGCGGCCTGACCGAGCCGGAGGCAAAGCAATTGGTCGAGGAACTCCAGGAGATCAAGGCCCGCGGCGTCACCATGATCTGGATCGAGCACGTGGTGCATGCGCTGCTGTCGCTGGCCGATCGGCTCTTCGTCATCAACTTCGGACAGAAGCTGGCGGAGGGCGAGCCGCGCGCGGTGATGAACGATCCGGAAGTCCGGCGCGTGTACATGGGGATGGAGGCATGAAGGTATGACCGCACTGCTTGCAGCCCACGGGCTCAAGGCCTTCTACGGCGATGCCCAGGCGCTCTTCGGCGTCGACTTCACCCTCTCGCAGGGCGAACTGGTCGCGATCATCGGGTCGAACGGGGCGGGCAAGTCGACGTTGCTCAAGTGCCTGACGGGTCTGGTGCGCGCGCCGCGGGATGCGGTGCACTTCAAGGGCGAGGCGATCGGTGGCTTGCCGCCAGGCGAGATTGTGAAGCGCGGGCTGGCGATGGTGCCGGAAGGCAGGCGCCTCTTTCCCAGCCTGAGTGTCGAGGAGAACCTGCAGATCGGCGGTCTCACCGGCCGCAAGGGGCCTTGGAACCTGCAACGTCTCTACGCGCTGTTTCCGATCCTGGCTGAGAAGCGGCACAACCCGGGCACGGCGCTGTCGGGCGGCCAGCAGCAGATGGTGGCGCTGGGCCGCGCGCTGATGAGCAATCCGGAAGTGCTCTTGTGCGACGAACTCTCGCTCGGCCTCGCGCCGATCGTGATCCGCGAGATCTACGCCGCGATGCCGACCATCACCCGCGAGGGCATGACGGTGGTCATCGTCGAGCAGGACGTGACGATGGCGCAGCGCGTATCGCAGCGCATCTATTGCCTGCAGGAGGGTCGCGTGTCGCTCCAGGGGCGCTCGGATGCGCTCACGCGCGAGCAGATTTCGCAAGCCTACTTCGGCATGTGAGCGAGGAGACATTCCGTGCTTGAAACCATCGTCCAAGGCGTGCTGCTCGGCGGCCTCTATACCTTGTTCGCGCTCGGGCAGTCGCTGATGTTCGGCGTCATGCGGCTCACAAACACCGCGCAAGGGGACTTCATCATCCTCGGCGCGTTTGCCGTGATCGCAGGCACCTCGCTGTTCGGCGATGCGCCGTTGCTGATTTCGCTCGCCGTGCTGCCGATTGCCTTCGGTTTCGGCTACGCGCTGCAGCGCTACGTGCTCAACGGCACGCTGGGCAAGGACCCGTTGCCCTCGCTGGTCGTGACCTTCGGATTGTCGATCGTGATCCAGAACCTGCTGCTGGAGCTGTTCTCGGCCGATCCACGCTCGATCGAAACCGGTGGGCTCAACACCCAGGGATTGCGGCTGGGGGAATCCCTGTCGATCGGGGTGCTTCCGCTGATCGTGCTCGCAGTGGCGCTGGCTGCCACGGCATCGCTGCAGTGGGTCTTCGCGAACACGTCGCTGGGTCGTTCTTTCCGAGCTGTGTCGGATGACCGCGAGATCGCCGAGTTGATGGGGTTGAACGCGAAGAAGGTCTACGCGTTGGCCACTGCCATCGCCTTCGTGCTGATCGCCGTTGCGGGTGCGCTGCAGGGCATGCGCACGACGGTGTCGCCATCCGACGGACCGCTGCTGCTGCTCTTCGCCTTCGAGGCCGTGATCATCGGCGGCATGGGTTCCTTCTGGGGCACGCTCGCGGGCGCGATGATTCTCGGCATCACGCAGCAGATCGGCTTCAGGCTCGATCCGGGCTGGGGCATTTGGATCGGTCACCTGGTATTCCTGCTGGTGCTGGTGCTGCGGCCCCAAGGGCTCTTTCCGAAAACCCGCGGCTGAGGCCGGACACCATGGAACCGGTCATGACCAACATGAATTTCGATGTGGTGCGCAGTACGGCGGCGAGTCGCTCTGCGCTGTGGATAGCGGTCGCGCTGGTGGTGCTGGCGGCGAGCCTGCCGCTGTGGGGCGAGTCGAGCTGGATGCGCGAGTTCGTCGAGATCGCCTGCTACTTCATCTTCGCAATGATGTGGAACCTGCTCGCAGGCTACGGCGGCATGGTGAGCATCGGGCAGCAGGCCTTCTTCGGCTTCGGCGGCTACGTGATGCTGATGCTCGGCAATTTCGTGGGGCTCAATCCCTTCATCGCGATCCCGCTGGGTGCGATCGCAGCAGGGTTGATCGCGGTGCCGGTGTCCTTCGTCGCGTTCCGGCTGTCGGGCGGCTACTTCGCCATCGGCACCTGGGTCATTGCCGAAGTCTTCCGGCTCAGCTTCGCGAATGTGTCGGCGGTGGGCGGCGGGTCGGGCACCACGTTGACAGCCTTGCGCGGCATCGAGAAGGCGACGCGCGAGAGTGTGACGTACTGGATGGCGCTGGCCTGCGTGGTCGCGGCGATCGCACTGGTCTACCTGTTCCTGCGCAGCAAGCGCGGCCTGGCGTTGCTGGCGATCCGCGACAACGAAGTCGCGGCGGAATCGCAGGGCATTCCGGTCGCGCGCATGAAGCTCGCGGTGTATGTGGTCGCGGCCTTCGGCGCCGGGCTGGCGGGTGCGCTCTATTTCGTCGGCAACCTGCGGATCAGCCCGGACGCCGCATTCAGCGTGAACTGGACCGCGTTCGCGATTTTCATGGTCGTGATCGGCGGCATCGGCCGCATCGAAGGGCCGCTGGTGGGTGCCGTCATCTTCTGGGCGCTCAACAAGTTCCTGAGCGACTATGGGACGTGGTACCTGCTCGGCCTCGGCCTTCTGGCGATCGTGGTCACCATCTTCTTCAAGCAGGGGCTGTGGGGCTTCGCGCAGCAGCGCTGGGGCTGGTCGCTGTTCCCGACGCAGCGGCGTCTCGTGACGCGCGATGCCGCGGCGCCGAAGCGCGTCGCTTCCCCGGCCCGTCCCTCTGACCTGGAGTTCCATCCCCATGCGAAACATCAATGAAAACACCATCACCGCCGCGGTGCTCGCGCGCATCGAGGACACCCCGGACCCGCGGCTGAAGGAGATCATGTCGGCGCTGGTGCGACACATGCACGACTTCGCGCGCGAGGTGCGGCTGACCGAGGCCGAGTGGGCGGCCGGTATCGAGTTCCTGACCGCGACGGGACAGAAGTGCAGCGACAAGCGGCAGGAATTCATCCTGCTGTCGGACACGCTCGGGCTTTCGATGCTCACGGTGGCGCTCAACCACGCGAAGAGTGCGCAGGCCACCGAGGCGACGGTGTTCGGCCCGTTCCACGTGCAGGGCGCCCCGCGTCTCGAATTGGGTGGCGATATCTCCGGCGGCGCCAAGGGCGAGCCGTTGTTCGTGAACGCCACGGTGCGCGGGCGCGACGGCGAGCCCGTCCCCCATGCCGAGGTGGACGTGTGGGAGGCCGATGCCGAAGGCTTCTACGACGTGCAGCGAGCCGGCCTGGACCGCCCGCAGGGCCGGGCCGTGTTCCGGACCGACGACAAGGGCCGGCTGTGGTTCCGCGGGGTGATGCCCGTGGCGTACCCGATCCCGACCGACGGTCCGGTGGGCGACATGCTGCGTGCCACCAAGCGGCATCCGTGGCGCCCCGCCCATGTCCACTTCATGATCAAGGCGCCGGGCTACGAAACGCTCATCACGCACGTGTTCAGGGATGGCGACACCTACCTCGACAGTGACGCGGTCTTCGGCGTGCGCAATTCGCTCATCGGCGATTTCGTGTCGCATCCCGCCGGCACCGCGCCGGACGGCAGCGCGCAGGAAACACCCTTCCATACGCTGAATTTCGACTTCGTGCTGGAGCCGACGTCGGGGCATTGAGGGGCTCCCGGCTGTCGCCCACGCGGCGGTGTCATGGATAACACCAAGGGCGTCGCTGCGGCATCGCCAATAAGGTGTGTGTCTGGCGCCGCACAAGGAAGGCAGCCTGGAGACACCCTTATGAATTTCAATCGACGCGACGTCCTGTCCACTGCGGCAGCGGCGTCCCTACTGGCGATTTCGGGCCGTGCTGGTGCACAGTCGGGCGCCCTCAAGATCTCGCACCAGTTCCCCGGCGGCACGCTGACCGAAGGTGACTTTCGCGATCGGCTGTGCCGCAGGTTCGCTGCCGACATCGAGAAGCGCAGCAACGGCGCGCTCAAGGCGGAGGTCTATCCAGGCTCTTCGCTGATGAAGACCAATTCGCAGTTCTCGGCGCTGCGCAAGGGGGCGCTGGACATCTCCCTGGTTCCGTTGTCGTATGCCGGCGGTGAGGTTCCCGAGACCAACATCGGCCTGATGCCGGCGCTGGTGCCGAGCTACGAAGTCGGCGCTGCCTGGAAGACCGGCGAAGTCGGAAAGCTGCTGTCGAAGATGCTCGACGACAAGGGCGTCATCGTGCTGAGCTGGATCTGGCAAGCCGGCGGCGTCGTGAGCCGCGCCCGCCCGCTGGTCGCACCCGAGGATGCCAAGGGCCAGAAGGTGCGTGGCGGCAGCCGCGAGATGGACATGATGCTCAAGGCGGCGGGCGCCTCGGTCATCACGCTGCCATCCAACGAGATCTACGCCGCCATGCAGACAGGCGCCATGGACGCGGCCATGACCTCGTCGACCAGCTTCATCTCTTTCAAGCTCGAGGAGATCGCCAAGAACATGACGAGCGGGCGCAACCGGGCGTACTGGTTCATGTTCGAGCCGCTCATGATGTCCAAGGAAGTGTTCGCCAAACTGCCGAAGGCGCAGCAGGACATGATCATGGCCGCGGGCGCCGAACAGGAGAAGTTCGCCACCGAATCCGCGCGCGCCGACGACAAGATCGCTGCCGAGGTCTATGCCAAGGCCGGCGCCAAGGTCTTCGACATCGACGATGCCACGATGAAGAAGTGGCAGGTCATCGCACGCGACACCGCATGGAAGGACTTCGGCGAACGCAACGAGTCTTGCAAGGCGTTGCTGACGGCCGCGCAGAAGCTTCTGTGAGCGGCGCGCTCCAGCCCGCGTCGCCCGGGCTTGGCATTCCTCTCGATCCGGCGACGCCGCGCGTGCTGCTGCCGCTGGCGCGCGCGTTGCAGGCGGTCAATCGCGTTGCGATGGCCATCGGCATGGTCGCGCTGCTGACCGCATCGGTGGTGCTGACCTACAGCGTGGTGTCGCGCTACTTCATGAAGGCGTCGACCGACTGGCAGGACGAAGCGGCAGTGTTCTGCCTGGTCGGAATGACCTTCACTTGCGGCGCGTTCGTGCAATCGATTCGCGGGCACATCGGCATCGAAGCCATTGGTTCGCAGTTGTCGGCCGCCGCGAACCGCGTGCGCATGGTGGTGATCGATCTGGTCAGCTTTGCCTTTTGCGGCTTCTTCGCCTGGAAATCGTGGACATTGCTGCATGAGGCCTGGGTCGACGGCATGACGTCGTCGTCGTCGTGGGCGCCGCCGCTGTGGATTCCCTACGGACTGATGTCGCTCGGCATGAGCCTGCTCACGCTGCAACTGCTGGTGCAGGTGTGCGCGAGCATCAATCGGCTGGCGAATCGGGCGGAGCCGCACTGATGTCGATGCTGGCACTGGGGCTTCTGTTCGGCGTGGCGACGCTGTTGCTGATGTTCTCGGGCACGCCGATCGCGTTCGCATTGGGCGCGGTTGCCGTGCTGTTCATGGCCTTCTTCATGCCCGGTTCGTCGCTCGACACGGTGACGCAGAACGTCTACGAGGAAATGTCGAGCATCACGCTGCTGTCCATCCCGCTCTTCATTCTCAAGGGGGCGGCCATCGGACGATCACGGGCCGGGCAGGATCTCTACGCGGCCATGCACGTCTGGATGCACAAGGTGCCGGGCGGCCTGGGCATTGCCAACGTGTTCGCCTGCGCGCTGTTCGCCGCCATGGCCGGGTCGAGTCCGGCGACCTGTTCGGCGATCGGCAGTGCCGGGATTCCCGAGATGCGCAAGCGCGGCTACTCGCCGGGCTTTGCGGCGGGCATCATCGCGGCCGGCGGCACGCTGGGGATCCTGCTGCCGCCGTCGATCACGATGATCCTCTACGCGGTTGCGGCCGAGCAGTCGCTGGGACGCCTGTTCCTGGCGGGCATCGGGCCGGGCGTGCTGCTGGTGGTTCTCTTCGCCGGCTACGCGATGCTGAACTACCGCAAGGAATTCCGCCGCGCGAAGCGCGCATTCGAGCGCGACGGCAGTGCGTCGGCACTGCTCGACGACGAGCACTTCAGCCTGCGCCAGAAGTTCGAGATGCTGCCGCGGGTCGTGCCTTTCGTGGTGCTGCTCATCGGCGTGATGGTGGCCCTCTACGGCGGCTTCGCCACGCCTTCGGAGACTGCCGGGCTGGGGGGCATGCTGGCGCTGGTGCTCATTGCGGTGATCTACGGCGTGTGGCGCATCCGGGATCTCGCGCCGATCCTCGCGGCGACCATCAAGGAGTCGACCATGCTGATGTTCATCATCGGCATGTCGCTGCTCTTCTCCTACGTGATGAGCTACCTGCACATCAGCCAGTCGATGGCGAGCTGGATCGTCGAACTGCAGTTGTCGAAGTGGTTGTTGCTGGCCGCCATCCTGGTGTTGGTGATCGTGCTGGGCTTCTTCCTGCCGCCCGTGAGCATCATCCTGATGACGGCGCCGATCTTCCTGCCGCCTTTGAAGGCGGCCGGCTTCGACCTCATCTGGTTCGGCATCCTGATGACCATCGTGATGGAGGCGGGGCTGATTCATCCCCCGGTGGGGCTCAACATCTTCGTGATCAAGAACATCGCGCCGGACATTGCGCTCTCGGAGATCATCTGGGGCGTGCTGCCCTTCGTGCTGCTGATGTTCGTGGCGGTCGTGCTGATCTGCATCGTTCCCGGCATCGCGACCGCACTGCCGGATCTGGTGATGGGGCCGGTGACGGGCAAGTCGTGACGGTGGTCATTCCGGGTCCTGCCTCACCTGCCTCACAATGGCGCCAGGGATTCAAAGGAGGACCCGAAGCCATGGAAACTGCGAACGTGCAACCCGCTCAGCACCAGACTCTTCATGACGGACAAGAGAGGGCGGCCGGCTTGCCAGGCGAGGTCCTCGCACCGCACGTGCCCTTGCCCGAGTACTACGGTGACGAGGTCGAGCATCAGCAGTTCCTTCGCCGGATCTTCGACGACACGGCGCCCGACTACGACCGGATCGAGCGCGTGCTGGCGCTCGGCTCGGGGCCTTGGTATCGGCGCTCGGCGCTCCAGCGGGCCGGTCTTTCGACGGGTGCGGAGGTGCTCGATGTCGGCATCGGCACGGGGCTGGTCGCCCGCGAGGCACTCGCGCTGATCGGCCCGCAAGGCCGGTTGGTAGGCGTGGACCCGAGCCCCGGGATGATGGGCGAAGTGAAGTTGCCTGGCGTCGAGCTTGTGCGCGGACGGGCCGAAGCGTTGCCGCGCTCCGATGCGAGCAGCGACTTCATCAGCATGGGTTACGCGCTGCGCCACATCGCCGACGTGAACGCGGCGTTCTCGGAGTTCTTTCGCGTACTGCGGCCGGGCGGCCGGCTGGTGGTGCTCGAAATCACCAAGCCCGCCGGACGAGTCGGGACTGCCGTTCTCAAGGCCTACATGCGCAGCGTCGTGCCGGTGATCGCCAAGGTCGTGGCGCACAAACACGACACGGCGGAACTCTGGCGCTACTACTGGGACACGATCGAAGCCTGCATCGTGCCGGAATCCGTGCTGGCTGCACTGCGCGCCGCCGGATTCGAGGATGTGAAGCGCCACGCCGAACTCGGCATCTTCTCCGAGTACACGGCGGTGAAGCCGGCCTGAATATCAGGGCATCAAGGCGAGGAATTTCTTGAACTCGTCCGCGGAATAGGCATGCAGTGTTTGCGACCGCACATTGCCGAGCGTACCGACGCTGAGCAGCGCGGCCATTGCCGCTTCGTCGCTGCCTTCGGTCACGATCACCAGGTCGAAGGTGCCTGAGGTCCAGTACATGCTCTTGACGCTCAGGCCGACCTTGGAGGCCAGTCCCTTGAAAGCCTCGGCGCGGGCCGGCGACTCTTTCACGTTGCGGATGCCCTGGTCGGTGAAGTTGACGAGCGAAATGAAAGTGGCCATGGTGACGTCCTCGTTGTGGTGGAGGCGTGGTCGCCGCGGCCGCGACACAAGCCGATGGAGGGGACGACTGCTCGCCGCGGTCCCCCGCAGGAAATGTGGAGCTAGCTGGTTGCTGCGGCAGCCATCACGCGCGCCACGAGCGCGGGATTGCGCAGATCGCTGCGCGGGAAGTCGTCAATCCGCCCATGCTTGCGCCGATTACCACACGCGGTGTGCGTCAATTTCCGAGACATGTTCATGGCGCCTCCTCGGTTCGAGTCCGAGCCGTGCCGCGCCAGAGCCAGCAGCCTGGACGGCAGGGCCGGTCGAGGAGTCTAGTCCTGCGATTCCGCGTGCGCCAGATTCCTTCTGCCCAATCTTGAGGTTGACGTGCGCGAATCAGGAGGGCGTCACATCCTTGGGGCGGGCCACCGGCGGCAGCGAAGAGAGTTCGTGCCGATGCGGAATGGATGCCTGTGCGCCTGGCCGCGTCACGCACACGGCTGCAGCCCGAATGCCCAAGGCGATGCCGGTGTCGATGGATTCGCCTCTTGCGAGTGTCGCGCAAAGCGCACCAATGAACGTGTCACCAGCCGCAGTGGTGTCGACGGCGTTCACCTTGAGCGCCTCGAAGTGGCGGCAGCCCGCAGCGTCGCAGACAACGACGCCATCGGCGCCCATCGTGAGAATCACATGTGCCGGACCTCGCTGTCGCAGCGCTTCGGCTGCCCGCGAGGCGCTTCCGGGATCGTTCACAGCCATGCCACTCAACATGCCCGCCTCGGTCTCGTTCAGCACGAGCATGCTCACCTGTCGGAGCAGCGAATCGGGAAGTTGCCGAGCGGGCGCAGGATTCAGCACCACGGTGATGCCGGCCGCATGCGCAAGGGCTGCGGCATCGGACACTGCCTCCAGTGGCACTTCGAGTTGAAGCAACAGCAGCTTCGCCGTCGCGAAGTCCAGCCCCAGGCGCTGCGTGTCTTCGGCGCCTACGAAAGCGTTGGCACCGGCGATCAGCGCGATGCGGTTCTGCGCGCCGTCGTCGACCATGATGAGCGCCACGCCGGTCGACGTCGCGGCGGTCGCGACGTGCGCGACGTCGACGCCATCGCCAGATAGCGAGGCCTTCAATGCCGTGCCGAAGTCATCGTCGCCCACTCGGCCGATCATCGCGACCTGGGCACCTTGGCGCGCACAGGCCACGGCCTGGTTGGCGCCCTTGCCGCCGGGATTGGTCATGAACGAGTGTGCGTGCAGGGTCTCGCCCGCGTCCGGTACGCGCGGCACGCGAACGACCAGGTCCATGTTGAGGCTGCCGAAGACCGCAATGTCGGGCATGGATGCGCCTTGCTTCGATGAAAGATGAAAAGCCCTGATTCTCCAGGCTCTCCGGGCGACGTCGATCGGAACGAAGCCTTTGGGCTGACTTGCACGGTGATTGGGTGTCGCGTAACGTTGTGTAACTCGACCGCTTCAATCCATCGCTTCCATGATTACCAAACGCCGCCTCCTGCAATCCATCGCCGCCACGTTCTGCGCGTCCGGCGCGTGGGCCCAGGAGGCATCGCGTACGCGGATCGCGCCTGTTTCAACGGGATCGTCGGTCTGGCCCTCCAAGCCCATCCGCATCCTGGTCGGATTCCCCGCAGGTGCATCGCCGGATCTTGCAGCGCGTGCCGTGGCGGAGCCGCTTTCCAGGCTGCTGGGCCAGCCCGTCCTTGTGGAGAACCGGCCAGGCTCAAGCGGCAATCTCGCGGCCGACCAGGTCGCGAAGGCGCGGGACGACCACACCATCGGTGCGTTGATCAATGGCAACCTCACGATTGCAAAGCTCCTCAATCCCAAAACGCCTTTCGATCCAGAGAAGGACTTCGCGCCCGTGAGCTTGATCGGCACTGCGCCATTGGTGCTCGCCGTGTCGGGCAGCGCCACGGGCACCCATGCGGAGGAGTTGCTCCTTTGGGCGCGCAATCTGAGCAGCGCGGGCAAATACGGGACGCCGGGCGTCGGGACCGTCGGGCATCTGGGGATGGAGTTGTTGAAGAGCCGCACCAGCATCACCGCACAGCACGTACCTTTCACCGGCAATCCGCAGGTCATCAACGCCATGCTCGCCGGGCAGATCCAACTCGCGCTGCTGCCGCCAGGCTTGGCCAAGCCGCACGTGATGTCGGGCAAGCTGAAAGCTGTGGGAGTAACTTCGCCCGATCGGAGCCCGTTGTTCGCCGAATTGCCCACCTTGCGTGAAGCCAATGTCAGGGGCGCCGATCTGGAGATCTGGACCGCGCTCGCCGCACCGGCGAGCCTGCCGCAGAGCGCAGTGGCCAAGCTCAACGCTGCGCTGGGAGAAGTCGTTCGGTCAGCAGAGGTGCAGGCGCGCCTGCTCGCTGCGGGATGGCAGGCGCAGGCAGGTACGCCGCAAGCGCTGGGCTACCGCATGCGCAATGACACCTCGCAGCTCGGCGGCGTCATTCTGATGCGGGGCATTCGGTCAGACGCCTGACCGGGGCTTCAGAGAAGGCGGGAAATCTCCGCCGCCGAGGCCAGCAGCGCGGGCAGCATGGTTTCCTGCATCACCTTGGCACTCGTGCGGTTGGCCTGGCCGCTGATGTTGAGCGCTGCGACGGCGCGGCCCGCACGATCGACGATCGGCGCGGCGATCGAGATCAATCCTTCCTCCAGTTCCTGATTGACCAGGCACCATCTCTGCCGCCGCGCCTGCACCACCTTGGCGAAGAGGGCGTCGATGTCGGTCAGCGTATGTTTGGTGAAGGCTTCGCGCGTCGACGCGGCGAGCCGGTCGCGGATGTCCTCGTCATCGAGATCGGCGAGCAACAGTCGGCCCATCGAGGTGCAGTAGGCCGGGAGGCGCGAGCCCACGCCGAGGCTGATGCGCATGATCTTGTGCGTGGGGACGCGCAGCACATAGACGATATCGGTGGCGTCGAGCACAGCCGCCGAACATGATTCCTGCACCTGCTGCACCAATGCTTCCATCACCGGCTCGGCGCGGTTCCAGATCGGCATCGACGAGAGGTAGGCGAATCCCAGGTCGAGGATGCGCGGCGTGAGGCTGAAGAGCTTGCCGTCGCTGTGGACATAGCCAAGCGTCTGCAATGTGAGCAGGATGCGGCGCGCACCCGCTCGGGTGAGGCCGCTCGAGGCCGCGACCTCGCTGAGCGTCTGTCGCGCCGCGGTGGCGCTGAACGAGCGAATCACCTGGAGCCCGCGTGCGAAGGACTGCACGTAGCTGTCGCCGGGCGCGGGTGCAACGGGGTGTTTCCGGTGGGTTGCCATGGGGTGCGATGTTCTTTAGAATTCATTATACGAACAACTGTTCGCGTATCGAACAAATTGGCGAATATATTGCAGCCACCGCGTTCGACCTTCCACTCGGTTTCTTCCCTTCCCGGAGACAGAATTCATGATCAACAAGATCGCGCGTTCGATCGCTGATGCCATGGCAGGCATCCAGGACGGCGCCACGGTGCTGATCGGCGGCTTCGGCACCGCCGGCATTCCCAACGAACTCATCGACGGCCTGATCGAACAGGGCGCCAAGGACCTCACAGTCGTCAACAACAACGCTGGCAATGCCGAGGCGGGCCTCGCGGCGCTGCTCAAGGCGGGTCGCGTGCGCAAGATCATCTGCAGCTTTCCGCGTCAGGCCGACAGCTACGTGTTCGACGAGCTCTATCGTTCGGGCAAGCTCGAACTGGAACTCGTGCCCCAAGGCAACCTGGCCGAGCGCATCCGCGCCGCAGGCGCCGGTGTCGGCGCGTTCTTCTGCCCGACCGGCTTCGGTACGGAATTGGCGGGTGATCGCGAGACGCGCGAAATCGACGGCAAGCAGTACGTGCTCGAATACCCGATCCGCGGCGACGTCGCACTGATCAAGGCCGAAAAGGGCGACCGTTGGGGCAACCTCGTGTACCGCAAGGCCGCGCGCAACTTCGGCCCGGTGATGGCCATGGCGGCGGACCGCACCATCGCCACCGTGCACGAGATCGCCGAACTCGGCGAGATGGACCCCGAGACCATCGTCACGCCCGGCATCTTCGTCAACAGGATCGTCAAGATCGACCGCGTCGCCACGCAGGCCGGCGGCTTCAAGAAGGCAGCATGAACATGTACCCCCACACTCATCACTTCGTGTATTCGTTGCCCCCCGAGGGGGCGCATGCCTCCCTTGAGGCGGCTCGGCGGGAGGCATGACCATGAGCAGCAACTACCAACGCCGCACCAAGGACCAGCTCGCAGCGCGCGTCGCGCAGGACATCTTCGACGGCGCCGTCGTCAATCTCGGCATCGGCCAGCCCACGCTCGTCGCCAATCACCTGCCCGCCGGCCGCGAAGTCATCCTGCACAGCGAGAACGGCATCCTCGGCATGGGCCCCGCGCCCGCCGAAGGCCAGGAAGACTATGACCTCATCAATGCCGGCAAGCAGCCGGTCACCCTGCTGGCGGGTGGCGCGTACTTCCACCATGCCGACAGCTTCGCGATGATGCGCGGCGGCCATCTCGACATCTGCGTGCTGGGCGCGTTCCAGGTCTCCGCCACCGGCGATCTCGCAAACTGGAGCACCGGCGAGCAAGGCGCGATTCCCGCTGTCGGCGGCGCGATGGACCTTGCCATCGGTGCAAAGCAGACTTGGGTGATGATGGATTTGCTCACCAAGAAGGGCGAGAGCAAGATCGTCGACAAGTGCACCTATCCGCTGACCGGCATCGGTTGCGTGAAGCGGGTGTATTCCGACCTCGCCACCCTCGAATGCACGCCTTCGGGGCTGAAGCTGATCGACAAGGTCGACGGCCTCGAACATGCCGAACTCGAAAAATTGGTCGGCCTGCCGATCGCCATCTGATCAACTGAAATCGACGAAGAGACACACACCATGACCAACGAAGCCTTCATCTGCGACGCTGTCCGTACCCCCTTCGGCCGCTACGGCGGTTCGCTCTCCAGCGTGCGCGCCGATGACCTCGGCGCGGTGCCGCTCAGGGCGCTCATGGAGCGCAACAAGAACGTCGACTGGCAGGCCGTCGCCGACGTGCTCTACGGCTGCGCCAACCAGGCCGGCGAGGACAACCGCAACGTCGCGCGCATGTCGGCGCTGCTCGCGGGCCTGCCGCTCGAAGTCGGCGGCGGCACGATCAACCGCCTGTGCGGTTCGGGCCTGGATGCGCTCGGCAGCGCAGCGCGTGCCATCAAGGCCGGCGAGGCCGGCCTGATGATCGCCGGCGGCGTCGAAAGCATGAGCCGCGCGCCCTTCGTGATGCCCAAGGCCGAGAGCGCCTTCAGCCGCGCGAACGCGGTCTATGACACCACCATCGGCTGGCGTTTCGTCAACAAGCTCATGAAGGCGCAATACGGCGTGGATTCGATGCCCGAGACGGCCGAGAACGTCGCAACCGACTACAAGATCGAGCGCGAGGCGCAGGACCGCATGGCGCTCGCTTCGCAGCAGCGCGCCGTTGCGGCGCAGAAGTCGGGCTTCTTCGATGCCGAGATCGTGCCCGTCACGGTCGCGCAGAAGAAGGGGGATCCGATCATCGTCGCGAAGGATGAGCATCCGCGCGACACCAGCCTGGAGGCGCTGGCCAAGCTCAAGGGCGTGGTGCGTCCTGACGGCACCGTGACCGCCGGCAATGCCAGCGGCGTGAACGACGGCGCCGCCGCGCTGTTGCTCGCCGACGAGGCGAGCGCTGCCAAGTACGGCCTCACGCCGCGCGCCCGCGTGGTGGGCATGGCAACCGCCGGTGTGCCGCCTCGCATCATGGGCATCGGTCCGGCGCCCGCGACCGAGAAGGTGCTCAAGCTGACCGGCCTGAAGCTCGACCAGATCGACGTGATCGAACTCAATGAAGCCTTTGCCGCACAGGGCCTCGCGGTGCTGCGTCTCCTGGGCCTGAAGGACGACGACGCGCGCGTGAACATCAATGGCGGCGCGATCGCGTTGGGCCACCCGCTGGGTGCGAGTGGTGCGCGGCTCGCCACCACCGCCATCAACCAGCTGCACAAGGGCGGCGGCCGCTATGCGCTGTGCACGATGTGCATCGGCGTGGGGCAGGGCATCGCGGTCATCCTCGAGCGGGTTTGATCATCTGAGCCCATCCGTTGGCCTGGGCCGACCGCATTGCGGGTGCCCGGGCTTCGCTGTGCCTGCATGCCGGCCGCGCGAGCCACTTCCTTCTTCACCACTCGTTCATCATCGGGCCCCTTGCCCAAGGAAAATTCATGACTTTCAGATTGCTATCGTCGCGTCGTCAATTCGGTCTAGCCACCTTCGCGCTGGCGGCCAATGCCTTGCTGCCGGTCCCGGCCGGCGCACAGCAATCCCGGACCAAGCCGATCCGCATCGTCGTGCCGTTCACCCCCGGTGGCGGCAATGACGTGTTCGCGCGCCAGATGGCCAAGAGCCTCGGCGAGCTTCGCAATCAGGGCGTCGTGGTCGAGAACAAGCCCGGTGCGGGCGGCAATCTCGGCACCGAATACGTGGTGAGAAGCGCGCCGGACGGCACGACCTTGCTGCTGGGGCATTCGGGCACGGTGTCTATCAACCCCGCGCTCTACAGCCATCTCAAGTTCGACACTCAGAAGGACCTCGCGCCGGTGGCAATGTTCGCGTCTTCGGCCTTGCTGCTGGTCGTCCCGGCAAGCTCGCCGGTGAAGACGGTGGCTGATCTCGTGGCCGCCGCGAAGGCGGGGCCCGGATCGATCAACTACGCGTCCAGCGGGAGCGGCACCGGCGGTCATCTCACCGGTGAGATGCTCGGGCAGAAGAGTGGCGTGAAGATCAACCACATCCCCTACAAGGGCACGGCGCCTGCGTTGACCGATCTGGTGGGCGGGCAGGTACAGATGATGTTCAGCGTCATCCCGCCTGCATTGGCGCTGGTCAAGAGCGGGCGCCTGCGGGCTGTGGCTGTCACTGGAAGCAAGCGGCTGCCGTCGTTGCCGGATGTGCCGACTGTGGCCGAATCCGGCGTGCCGGGCCTCGCGAAGTTCGAGAGCACCTTGACCTACGGCATCCTCGCGCCGCGCGGTACGCCCGAAGCGTTCGTCAAGGAGCTATCGGGCCAGATGCTCAAGGTCGCGGCGACGGAAGAGTTCCAGTCGAGGCTCGGCGTCGAAGGCGCGGTGCCTCTCCTGGGCGGGAGCGCCGAGTACGCGGCGCTGATCCGCAAGGAAAGCGCCCAGTGGGCCGAGATCGTCAAGGTTTCCGGGGCCTCCGTGGAGTAAGCACGCGGACCGGTGCGGCCTGCCGCCGCTCCGCTGTGGCCGGGCGCCCTGGTTGATGTAAGGCAAACCTCTACGATTGCCGCCTGGCTCGGGCGTGTGCAGAATTTCGGAATGTCCGTACCGTCGACATCGCCCGCAGCCCTCCAGGACGCAGAGCTTCAAAACCTCGCGTCGGAGTGGCGTCTTCGCGCAATGCAAGGCGACCAACTCGCCCATCGCATGGCCCAGGCGCTCGAGGCGGAGCAGCGTCGCCGTATTCGCGACACCGGCCTGCAGACCCTGCCGCCCGCGGCTTCGCGGCGTAGCTCGACGCCTTGGTGGAAATTCTGGTGAAAAACTTCCGGAACGGATTTCACGCTGAAGAATGATCACCATCGATTTCGGTATCGGTCTCGCGCTGCTCAGCCTCTTTGGCGCGACGTTTCTGTCCAACGTCCTCGCCCGCAGGCGCGACAAGGTTCAAGAACTCGATCCGCTCACGCGTGAGGCGCGCGAGCTTCTGTTAGTGGAGCGCACGGCGCCTGTTCCGCAAAGCCCCACGCTGACGCCCGCGCATTGGGCGCGTCTCGAATCGCTGCAACCCGACTGGCGGCGGCAGACTTTCCATACTGCTCGCACGCGCTACGTCGAGGCGCGCTCTGCGTTTTCCCACCATGAGTTCAACGGCGAACTCTACTATCCGAATCCTTCATTGATCGCCGATGCCGCCTACGACCTGCTGCGGCTGACGGAACGCTTCTAGTCCCACGCGGGGCCGGAGCCTAGTGGTACATCTTCTGGAGCAGCCGGATCAGCGTTTCGCGCTCGCGAGACGTCAGGCGCGCGCTGGCATCCGCTTCGAGTTGCATCACGGTCTGCTCTGCCTCGCGGATCAATTCCTCGCCGGCCGGCGTGAGATAGAGGCCAATGGCTCGGCCATCATGCGGATGCGGCCGGCGCTCGATCAGGCCGCGGCTGTCCATCGTCGCGATCAAGCTCACCAGATTGGGCGGCAGGATGTCGAGCGTGGAGCAAAGCTGGCGCGAGGTGGCGCCGGGGTTGTGCGCGATGAGTGACAGGACGGAGAAGTCGACCTGCTTCAGTCCATACGCTGCCATGCGCTCCGCAAATACCTGGCTCACGACGTGCCACGCACGGCGCGCGTTATAGCCGACGAGGGTCTCTAGCATGCGGGTATCCAGTCGATCGGACCGCTGAGCGTGGACATGGGTGTCGGAGGTGGATTTCTTTCGGGAAACTGCCATGGCGCAAGCGTAACTGTCTTCTGGCTTCGAAGGGCGTTTCTCAGGCGACAACCCGCGTGGTGACCGCTTCGCAGGCGCGCTTGACGATGCCCAGGCGCATCTCGAATTCCGGCAACACCCAGCGGCGGAAGGCGGCGCTCGGGTTGGACCAGCGGGCGTCGTCCGGCGAGGCACGTTCGATGCGAGCCCATGCCCATGCAAGAAGCGCAAGCATCACAACGCGCAGATAGTCATCGGCCACCTCGTAAGGCAAGGTCGCATCGACCTGTGACGCCATGGCGATGGTGGTGGTGAGGTAGCGCAGTTGCGCCAGTCGTCGCTGCACATCGGCATCGATCTCGCGGGAGGCTTCCAGTTCGTCACGCAATTCGACCAGCAGGCCGGACATCCCGGCGCCGCCATCGGCGAGTACCTTGCGCACGAGCAGGTCGATGGCCTGGATCTCGTTGGTGCCTTCGTAGATCATGGTCACGCGCGAATCGCGCACGATTTGCTCGATACCCCATTCGCGCACGTATCCGTGGCCGCCGAACACCTGCAGGCATTCGCTGGCACCCTGGAAGGCCTGCTGCGTGCAGGCGGCCTTCAGGACGGGCGTGATGAGCGCACACCAGCGCTGTGCGCGTTCGCGCGCCTTGGGGTCTTCGTCGTGGCGCGCGACATCGAGCAGCACGGCGGTGCGATAGGCGATCGCGCGGGCGCCGTCGATCCAGGCGCGCTGGGTGTCGAGGATGCGGTGAATGGCCGGATGCTCCGCCACGAGGTCGGCCGACTCGCTGCCGCGGCTTTCAGGCGCGGGGCCGGGGGCGCGCATCTGCCGACGCTCGTGCGCATAGGCGTCCGCCTTCTGCCAGGCCGCGTCGAGCAGCCCGATGCCTTGCAGCGCGACGTGCAGGCGCGCCGCGTTCATCATCACGAATATCGCGGCGAGGCCGCGGTTCGGTTCTCCAATGAGCCAGCCGGTTGCACCATCGAAGCGCATGACGCAGGTCGAGCTGCCGTGCAGGCCCATCTTTTCCTCGATGCGCTCGCAGTGCACGGCGTTGCGCGATCCGTTAGGCAGCACCTTGGGCGCGAGCACCAGCGACAGGCCCTTGGGCCCGGCCGGCGCGTCGGGCAGACGGCACAGCACCAGGTGAATGATGTTCTCGGTGAGATCGTGCTCGCCACCGGAAATGAAGATCTTGCCGCCCGAGACATGGAAGCTGCCGTCGGGCGCCGCGATTGCGCGCGTGCGCACCTGCCCCAGATCGCTGCCTGCGTGGGCCTCGGTCAGGCACATCGTGGCCAGCCACTCGCCCGTCGCGATCTTCGAGAGATAGCGTTGCTTCAACTCGTCGCTGCCGTGGTGCTTGAGGCATTCGTAGGCGCCGTGCAACAGTCCAGGGGCCATCGTCAGGCCATGGTTCGCCGCGCTCAGCCACTCGAAGAGCACGGCTTCGAGCACGGCGGGCAAGCCTTGGCCGCCATCTTCCGTGGCGGCCGAGAGTGCCGGCCATCCGCCGTCGACGAAGGCTTGGTAGGCTTCGCGGAACCCAGGCGGCGTGACGACCTGGCCGTCGACCATCCTGCAGCCGATTTCGTCGCCGTCGCGGTTGAGCGGCGCGATGACTTCGGCGACGAACTTGCCGGCTTCTTCGAGCACCTGCGTGTATAGCGCGTCGTCCACTTCAGCGAAAGGTGGCAGCGCGCGCAGCCGGGAGGCGGCGCCGAGCACCGCGTTCAACACGAAGCTCACGTCGTCGGGGCGTGGCTGATAGTTCATGGCAATCCGCCGCTTTCGTCAGGCGCGCTTGGCGCCAAGATAGGTGTCGATCACCCGCGAATCGCCCGCGAGCTGGCGCGCCTCGCCCTCGACACTCACGCTGCCCATCTCGAGCACGTAGCCGTGATCCGCCACTTCGAGCGCCGCGCGCGCGTTCTGCTCGACCAGCAGGATCGTCACGCCGGTCTGGCGCAGCGCGGTCACGGTGCGGAAGATCTCCTGCACCACGAGCGGCGCCAACCCCAGGCTGGGTTCGTCGAGCATCAACAGCGAAGGCCGCGACATCAGCGCCCGGCCCACGGCGAGCATCTGCCGTTCGCCGCCCGAAAGCGTGCCTGCGAGTTGCGCGCGGCGCTCCTTGAGGCGCGGGAAGATGGTGTAGACCTCGTCGATGCGATCACGCCACTGACGGTTGCCCAGACGCACCTGACGAAAGCCGCCGAGCACGAGGTTGTCTTCCACGGGCATCGTGCCGAAGAGCTCGCGCTTCTCCGGCACCAGTGCGACGCCGAGCATCACGCGTTCTTCGAGCGACAGGCCATCGATGGCCTGTCCTCGGAATTCGATCGTTCCTTTGGAGGGCAGCACGCCCATGAGCGCATTGAGCAAGGTGGATTTGCCGGCGCCGTTCGGGCCGATCACGGTCACCACACTGCCTTGGCCCGCCTGGAGATCGATGCCGTGCAGCACCTCGGCGCGGCCATAGCCGGCGCGCAGGTTCCTGATACTCAAAAGAGGTGTCGTCATGTCAGTGCTCGGTTCCCAGATAGGCGGCGCGCACTTTCGGGCTCTGCTGCACTTCGGCTGGCGTGCCTTCCATCAGGTGGGTGCCGAACTCCATCACGACGATGTGGTCGCAGATGTCCATCACGAGGTCCATGTCGTGCTCGACCAAGAGGATGCTCATGCCTTCGCTACGCAAGGTGCGCAGCACATCGGCCAGCGCCTGCTTCTCCTTGTGGCGCAAGCCGGCGGCGGGTTCGTCGAGCAACAGGAGTGCAGGATCGGCACAGAGAGCGCGCGCGATTTCAAGCAGACGCTGCTGCCCCATCGCGAGGTTGCCGGCGAGCTCCTGCAGGTATTCGCCCATGCCGACGCGCTGCAGTTGCCGTTCGGCTTCGCGGAACAGCTGGCGTTCTTCGCCACGGTCCGTGTGCAGCATCGCCGCGATCGCGCCCTTGTGGCCGCGCAGATGCCCGCCGAGCGCGACGTTCTCGAGCACGGTCATGTCGGGCACCATCTTCACGTGCTGGAAGGTGCGCGAGACACCGCGCTCGGCGATCGCGCGCGAGGGGAGTCCGCCGATGGCCTCGCCGCGAAATTTCACCGCGCCGCTCGTCAGGCTCAACACACCCGTCACCAGATTGAAGGTGGTTGACTTGCCGGCGCCGTTGGGCCCGATCAGTCCGACGATCTGGCCCGCGCGGGTCTGGAAGCTGATGTCGTTCACCGCCACCAGGCCGCCGAAGGTCTTGCGGATCGATTGAACGTCGAGCACCACTTCGCCGGCGGCGGGCTTTGCGCGTGCCGGCAGATCCGCGGCACCACCCCAGTCGACTGCGCGCTGTGGACGCGGCAGGCGCCGGTCGACAAAGTCCCAGAGCCCATTGGGCAGGTACTTGAGCACCAGCACGATCATGATGCCGAACACGATCAGCTCGTAGCTGCCGCTGGTGCCGATGAGCTTGGGCAGCAGCACCTGCAACTGGTCTTCGAGCAGCTTGACGACGCCCGCGCCGGTCATGGCGCCCCAGACGTGCGCCGCGCCGCCGAGCACCACCATGAACAGGTATTCGATGCCCATCTTGATGCCGAAGGGCGACGGGTTGACCGTGCGCTGGAAGTGCGCGAAGAGCCAGCCGGAAATCGACGCGAGCATGGCGGCCAGCACGAAGATGCCGACCTTGTGTCGCAGGGTGTTCACGCCCATCGCTTCCGCCATTTGCGAGCCGCCCGCCAGGGCGCGAATGGCGCGACCGCTGCGCGAATCGAGCAGCCGGATCACCGCGAACGTGGCGAGCAGCGCGAAGGTCCAGGTCACCGCATAGAACACACGCTGCTGGCCGACCTCGATGCCGAACAGGTTCAGGCCCTTGACGCCCAGGATGCCGTCGTACTTGCCGAGCGCATCGAGGTTGCCCATCAGGTAATAGAGCGACAGCGCCCACGCGATCGTCGCCAGCGGGAGGTAGTGGCCCGACATCCGCAGCGTGATGCCGCCGATGATCGCGGCGCTCACTCCCGTCAGCGCGAGCCCGATGAACAGCGTGAGCCACGGCGAGAGGCCGTAGTTCACGCTCAGATAGGCCGTGGTGTAGGCGCCGATGCCGACGAAGGCGGCTTGCCCGAAAGAGGTGAGGCCACCGACGCCGGTGAGCAGCACCAGGCCGAGCACAGGCAGCGTGTAGATGCCGATGTAGTTGAGCTGGATGATCCAGAAATTCGGCAGCGGCAGCAGCGGAAGCGCCGCAAGGATCACGACGAGTGCGAGCGGGCCCCAAGTGCGCAGGCCGCTCTTGCGAGGTGCTTCGGTCGCCAGTGGATTGAGCGTGGCTTGCATGTCAGTGGTCCTCATCCGAGTGGCCGCTGCGCAGCGAACGCCAGAGCAACACCGGCAGGATGATGGTGAACACGATCACTTCCTTGAACGAGCTGGCCCAGAAGGAGCCGAAGGATTCGATGACACCCACGCCCAGCGCTCCGATCAGCGCGCCCGGATAGCTCGCGAGCCCGCCGATCACGCCGGCCACGAAGCCCTTGAGCCCGATCAGGAAGCCGGAGTCGTAGAAGATCGTCGTCGTCGGCCCGATCAGCAATCCGGACAGCGCGCCGATCAATGCGGCCATGGCGAAAGTGAGCTGTCCCGCTGTTTGCGTCGAGATGCCCATCAGCCGCGCGCCAAGCCGGTTCACAGCGGTGGCCCGCAGCGCCTTGCCGTACAGCGTGCGCTCGAAGTACAGCCACAGCATCACGATCAGCGCAGCCGAGGCAATGAAGATGATCACGGCCTGGCCATTGACGTTGAGCGGCCCGATGGCGAAGCGCTCGTCCCAGAACGGTGGGTTGCGAAAGCCTTCGGCGCCGAAGAAGAGGAGTCCCAGGCCGGTCATCGCGAAATGCACGCCGACCGAGACGATGAGCAGCACCAGCGAGCTCGCGCCCGCAAGTGACTGGTAAGCCACGCGATAGACCAGCGGACCGTACGCCGTGACGATGCAGATCGTCAGCAGCGCCTGTAGTGCCAGCGGAAGCTGGCGAGGTGCGGCCCAAGCCGAAATGGCGCAGATGATGGCAGGTACCGCGAACGTGCGCGCAGCTGCAATCAGCGCCGGCGCGAGCCGTCCGCGGTGGCGCCAGGTGCTCGCCAACTCCATGAGCGCGGCGACGCCGGCAAGGATCAACAGCAGCCACACGGTGCCGGGCACCTTGCCTGTCTGGAAGATGGCCAGGGTGAGGGCGCCGTACGCGACGAACTCGCCCTGGGGGATGAAGATGACGCGCGTCACGGTGAACACGAGCACGATGCCCATGCCAAGAAGCGCATAGACCGCCCCGTTCGTGAGTCCGTCCAGCGTCAGGATGCTGGCGATTGAGAAATCCATGGGGGGCTTTGCGCTCGTGTTCGTCCGTGCTCAGGGCTGTGCGTCGACCTTGAACTGGCCGTTCACGACCTTGAGCATCACGCCGGTTTCGTTGGTGTAACCCCAGTGGTTGTCCGGCGTCCAGTTGAGCACGCCGTGCGCGAGCGTGGTACGGCCCATGGTCTCCATGGCATCGCGCAGCGCTGCGCGGAATTCGGGCGTGCCGGGCTTGCCCTTCTTGAGCGCGATCGGCACGGCCTTCTCGAGCACCGTGAGCGCGTCGGCGCCGTGGCCGGCGAACTGGTTGCGCGAGCCGGGGCCGTAGGCCTTCTCGTACTGGTCGACGAACGCGACCGCGGCCTTCTTCGACGGATGGTTGTCAGGCAACTGCTCGGCGACGGTGGCGGGGCCGGAGACGACGTAGGTGCCTTCAGCATCCTTGCCTGCAGTGCGCATCAGATCCTGCGTGGCGGCGGCGTGCGTCTGGTAGACCTTGCCCTTGTAGCCGCGCTCCATCACCGCCTTCTGAGGCATGCCCGCGCCGCTGCCTGAGGCGACGATCAGGATGGCGTCGGGGTTGGCCGACGTGAGCTTGAGCACCTGGGCGGTGACGCTGGTGTCTGCGCGGCCGAAGCGCTCGGCGGCGACGATCTTCATGCCGTTCTTCTCGGCCTCGGCCGTGAGCGCCTTGAGCCAGAGTTCGCCATAGGCGTCGGTATAGCCCAGGAAGCCGATCGTCTTGATCTTCTGTGCCTTCATGTGCTGCACGACGGCATAGGCCATGACGTCGTTCGACTGGGGCAGACGGAAGGTCCACTTGTCCTTGCCGGGCGGCAGCCCTGCGGGCGATGCGGCGAGCTGGACGGTGCCCGACTCCGCGGCCACGTCGGCCATCGGGATCGCCACCGGCGTGGCGGCCGAGCCGAGGATGACGTCGACCTTGTCTTCGGTCACCAGGCGCTGGGTGTCCTTGACGCCGGTGGTCGGATCGGTTGCATCGTCGAGCATGACGATCTTGAGGTTTTCGCCCGCGATGGTCTTCGGCCACAGCGCGATCTGGTTCTTCATCGGGATGCCAAGGCCGGAAGCCGGTCCGGTGAGCGGCAGCACGACGCCGACGGTGAGGTCAGCGTGCGCGACTCCGAAGAGGCCGAGTACCAGTGCGGCGGCGAGGGTTGCTTTCTTGAAATTCATGATGATTTGTCTCCAGGTAAGGTGATCAACGCGATTCGGGAAACACCGCGGAACCGACTTCGCCGGGCTGCTGGTGTTGCCCCCGGGCAGGGGGGTGGCGGCCACACGAAGTGGGCAAGCCTGGGGGCGAGCTTCATCTCGGCGCCATGCGCAGTGCGCCGTCGAGACGGATCACTTCACCGTTGAGGTGGCCGTTGGTCACGATATGACAGGCCAGTTCGGCGAATTCCGAAGGCTTGCCCAGGCGCGGCGGGAACGGGATCGACGCCGCCAGCGATTGCTGGATCGGCTCCGGCAGTTCCTTGAGCAGCGGCGTGGCGAACAGGCCCGGAGCGATCGTGCAGACACGGATGCCGTGCTGCGCGAGATCGCGCGCCATCGGCAGCGTCATGCCGACGAGGCCCCCTTTCGAGGCGCTGTAGGCTTGCTGCCCCACCTGGCCGTCGAAAGCCGCGACCGACGCGGTGAACATCATCACGCCGCGCTCGCCGCCTTCGAGCGGATCGAGCTTCGCGCAGCGCGCCGCATAGAGTCGGCTGATGTTGTAGGCGCCGACCAGGTTGACATTGACCACGCGCACGAAGTCTTCAAGCGGGGCGGGGTTGCCGTCCTTGCCGACGATGCGCTTGGCGCTGCCGATGCCGGCGACGTTCATGAGGATGCGGGCGGGGCCGTGCGCAGCCTCGGCCTTGTCGAGGGCGGCGGTGACGCTGTCGGCCTGCGTGATGTCGCAGACGCAGACGATGCCGCCGATCTCGGCCGCCACCTTTTCGGCCAGTGCGGCATTGACGTCGAGCACGGCCACCTTGGCGCCCAGCCGCGCGAGCTCGCGCGCGGTTGCCTCACCGAGGCCGGAAGCGCCACCAGTGACGAGTGCTGCTTGTCCTTGGATGTTCATGAAGGTTGTCTCCTTGGGTGCGATTTAGCGGGGTTTCAGCGTGAAGGGCAAGGTGTCGGCATGCAGGGCTTCCACCAACTCGGCGCGGTGCTTCAGCACGGCGCGCTGGTTGATGGAGCCTTTGTCGGTCACTTCGCCCTTGTCGATCGATGGCGGCTCGGAGACGATGTGCGCGCGCGCGACGCGGCTGGCACTGCCGGTGCTGGACGCCGCGAGCGTATCGAGCAATTGCTGGAACTGCGCTTGCACGGCCGCGCTCTCGACCACGTCCTTCATGGAAGCATCGGCAGCGAGGCCGGCGAGTTGGCGCACCGCCTGGGTCGCGAAGATCAGCGCGCCGACTTCCTTGAGGTTGATGCCGGTCAGCACGACGTCCTGCACGTAGGGGGCGCCGGCCGTGCTGATCCTGGCCCGCAGCGGTCCGACGCTCACGAAAGTGCCGGTGGCGAGCTTGAAGTCTTCGGCAATGCGGCCGTCGAAGCGCAGGCCGCGGTGGACATTGGCTTCGTCGATCCACCGGACGGCATCGCCCGTGCAGAGGAAGCCCTCTTCGTCGAAGGCTTCGCGCGTGGCTTCGGGTGCACGCCAGTAGCCTGGTGTGACGTTGGGGCCGCGATAGCGCACTTCCACCTTGCCGTCCACGTCGACCAGCTTGAGCGTCATGCCCGGCGTCGGCACGCCGACATCGCCTGCGCGCACATCGGGGCTGTTGATGAACATCGCGGACGGGCCCGATTCGGTCATGCCGAGGCCTGTCGCCATGACGATGCGTTCGCCGATCTCGGCTTCCTGGATCTCGTGCAGCAAATCCCAGATGGGTTGCGCGAGCGCCGCGCCCGAGTAGAAGAACATGCGCACGCGCGACAGCAGCGTCTTGCGAAGCTGCGCATCGGTCTTCATTGCGTGCGCGATGGCCTCGAAGCCGGTCGGAACGTTGAAATAGACGGTGGGCGCGATCTCGCGCAGGTTGCGCAGCGTTTCGCCCATCAGCGCGGGCGTGGGCTTGCCGTCGTCAATGTAGAGCGTGCCGCCGTGGTAGATCGTGATGCCGACGTTGTGGTTGCTGCCGAAGGTGTGGTTCCACGGCAGCCAGTCGATCAGCACCGGCGGCTCTTCGGCCAGCGAGGGCATCGATTGCGCAATCTGGACCTGGTTGGCGCACCACATGCGCTGCGTGTTGATGACCGCCTTGGGCATCTTGGTCGAGCCCGAGGTGAACAGGAACTTCGTGATCGTGTCGGGTCCCGTGGCTTCCATGGCCGCATCGACCGCATGGGTGGAGGGTGTGGCGAGGAGGCTGTCGAAGGTGGTGATCGCGCGACCGGCGAGTTCGGGCGACAGCGCTCCCGCGTCGTCCGCCCCGCCGTGGCCGTGCTGCAGCACGATTTCGACATCGGCAGGGGCGACTGCCGCGATCGCGCGGCCGAAGCGCGCGGCATCGCTTGCGAACACGAGACCTGGCGTGAGTGTGTCGAAGATGTGGCGCAGCTTGTCGTAGTCCTGGCTGACGATGGAGTAGGCGGGCGACACCGGGCAGTAGGGGATGCCGGCGTAGATGCATCCGAGCGACAACAGGGCGTGCTCCAGGCTGTTCTCGCTCAGGATCATGACGGGCCGCTCGGCGTTGAGGCCGCGGTTCAGCAGGGCCTGCCCGATGCGCCTCGCGTCCTGCAGCGCCTGCGCGTAGCTGAGGTGCTGCCACTCGCCGGTGCTGCCGTCGGGCAATTGCTTGCGCCTCGCCATGAAGCTGCGGTCGGGCGCCACGTGCGCCCAGTGCATCAGGCGGTCGGTGATGCGCTCTGCGTACTCCTTGAGCGGCTCGGTCGCTTCGAGGTAGCGCACACCCGCTGCGCCTTCGCGCACGCTGACACGACGCACGCCGAAGGTCACGGGACGGTAGCGCGGCGTGATCGCCGCTGAGCGAGGGGCTTGCATGGTGTCCTTGAGTTGTCTCAGTTCTTCTGCACCTTGCCGGCTTTGCCTTCGAGGAAGGCGCGTACCCGCTCCTTGGCCTCGGGCGCGCTCTGCGCGATGCCTGCCATCAGCGCTTCGGTGAAGAAGCCATGGTCTGCCGGTTGCTCCGCGATGCGCGGCAGGGCGTGCATGAGCGCGTAGTTGGTCAGCGGCGCATTCGAAGCCACGCGCTTGGCCAACTCGACGGCCTTGTCGAGGGCAGTGCCTTCCGGAACGAGGTACTGCGCGAAACCGGCGCGCTCGCCTTCTTCGGCGTTGTAGACGCGGCCGGTCATCATCATGTCGGTCATGCGGGCAGTGCCGATCAGCTTGGGAATGCGCACCGAGCCGCCGCCGCCGACGAAGATGCCGCGGGAGCCTTCGGGCAGCGCGTAGAAGGTCGTCGTATCGGCCACCCGGATGTGGCAGGCACTGGCGAGTTCCAGCCCGCCGCCGACCACCGCGCCGTGGAGTGCGGCGATCACGGGGACCGGGCCGTACTGCACCAGATCGAGCGCCGCATGCCAGGTGCGCGAGTGGAGCAGCCCCTGGCCGGCATCGCGCTCCTGGAGTTCCGACAGGTCGAGGCCGGCGCAGAAGTGCGGCCCTTCGCCGTCGATCACGGCCGCGCGCACGGTGGCCGGCAGGTTTTCGAAGGTGTTGCGCAGGGCGAGGATCAATGCGTCGGACAGCGCGTTGCGCTTGCTGCCGCGGGTGAGACGCACGATGGCAATGTTGTCCTGGAGTTCGAGCTGTATGTCGGTGTGGGTCATGATTGCATTCCGGAGTGCGATCGATTATGGTTATGAAAAATAATCAATTCAAGCCGCATGATGCCGTGCGGCATGAGGATTTACCCTAAGCCGCAAACCGCCTGGAGACACTGCCATGGACTATCAGAACCTGATCGCGATCGACACGCATACGCATGCCGAAGTGAGTTGCTGGAATCCCTTCGACAACTACGGCGAAGAATACGATCGCGCCGCCGACAAATATTTCAGGTCGAGCCGCCGGCCGACCATCCAGGAAAGCATCGATTACTACCGCGAGCGCAAGATCGGCCTCGTGATGTTCATGGTGGATGCCGAGTCGAACATGGGCCGGCGCCGCATCCCGAACGAGGAAATCGCAGAGGCGGCCCAGAAGAATTCCGACATCATGATCGCCTTTGCCAGCATCGACCCCCACAAAGGCAAGATGGGCGCACGCGAGGCGCGACGGCTGATCGAGGAGCACGGCGTCAAGGGCTTCAAGTTCCATCCGACGGTGCAGGGTTTCCACCCCTACGACAAGATGGCTTGGCCCATCTACGAGGTGATCAACGAATACGCGCTGCCGGCGGTCTTCCACACTGGTCACAGCGGCATCGGGTCCGGCATGCGGTGTGGCGGCGGCCTCAGGCTCGAATACAGCAATCCGATGCACCTGGACGACGTCGCCATCGACTTCCCCGACATGCAGATCGTGATGGCGCACCCGAGCTTCCCGTGGCAGGACGAGGCGCTGAGTGTCGCGACGCACAAGCCCAACGTCTGGATCGACCTGTCGGGTTGGAGCCCGAAGTACTTTCCGAAGCAGCTCGTGCAATACGCCAACACACTGCTCAAGGACCGCGTGCTGTTTGCGAGCGACTATCCGCTGATCACGCCGGATCGCTGGCTGAAGGATTTCGAGGATGCAGGCTTCAAGCCCGAGGTGGTGCCCGGCATCCTCAAGGACAACGCCGTCCGCCTGCTGAAGCTGGCCAAGTAAGGCCGGCCTAGGGAGTCCGCTCCTGCTCCTGCTCGGCCTGATCCCAATCAACATGGGTGCGCTGGCGGCGCTCCTCGCGCTCGCGCGCGATTTGCTCCTGGAACTGCTGGCGCCCTTCCTTCTGGGCCGCGATCAGTTTGGCGCGGTCCTTGTAGTGGGGGTAGACCTCGTGCATGAGCTGGATGTTGCGAAGCCTGAAGCGCATCGCGGTTTCGCGTGCCTCGTGCGCGGGCCAGCCCAGGCCTTCGAGCACCGAACGGGCGCTGCGCAGCGACGACTCGAAGACTTCCCGTTCGATGTGCTCGACCTTCCGGTCGAGCAACTGGTACACATGCGCCACATTCCGCGCCCGTGCGACGATTTTCGCGTTCGGGAAATTCTCCCGGACGAGGTCGGCGATCTTCAGGGACTGCTCCATGTCGTCGACCGCGACCACCACCACCTTGGCCGTGCCCGCGCCAGCAGTGCGCAGCAAATCGAGTCGCGTCGCATCGCCGTAGAAGACGCGGAAGCCGAATTCGCGCAGGCTCTCGATGGTGTCGGGGTCGTGGTCGAGCACGGTGATCTTCATGCCCTGCGCACTCAGCAAGCGCCCGATGATCTGCCCGTAGCGGCCGAAGCCGCAGATGACCACCTTGGCGTCCTGCTGCTCGGAGATTTCCTCCAGCGTGGTTGGCGCATGGCCGCTATAGCGTGCCATCACCCATTTGTCGATCGCCACCAGCAACAAGGGTGAAATCAGCATCGAAAGTGCCACCGCGCCGATCAGGAAAGACGCCACGCCGCGCGGCAGCACGTCCGGGCCAGCCGCCTGAAACACCACGAAGGCGAACTCGCCGCCCTGCGCAAGCAGCAGCGAGAACACAGGCCGTTGCTGATAGGGGACGTGCATCAGCTTCGCCAGCCCGTAGATCACGCCGAACTTCAGCAGCATGAAGCCGCTCACCACCACCGCCATCAACAGGGGGTGGGTGAGCAAGACGCCGAAGTCGATGCTCATCCCGACCGCGATGAAGAAGAGGCCGAGCAGGAGGCCCTTGAAGGGTTCGATGTCGGTTTCGAGTTCGCGCCGGTATTCGCTTTCCGCGAGCAGCACGCCCGCAAGGAAGGCACCGAGCGCCATCGACAGGCCGATGAACTGCATCAGCGCCGCGATCGCGACCACCAGCAACAGCGAGGCCGCGGTGAAGATTTCGGGCGTCTTGCTGCGCGCGATCCACCGCAGCACAGGCCGAAGGGCGAGGCGGCCACCCACCACGATGCCGCCGATGACGCCGATGATCTTCAGCCCCTCCAGCGCCCGGTCGAAGCCGGTGGCCCCGGATCCGGCGTCAGGGCTGACCGCCAGCAGCGGCAACAGCGCCAGGATCGGGATGGCCGCCACATCCTGGAACAGCAGGATCGAGAAGCCGGCCTGCCCGCTCGGCGTCAGCATCAGGTTGCGCTCGCCGAGCACCTGCAGCGCGATCGCCGTCGACGAAAGCGCGAGGCCGAGCGCTGCCACCAGCGCAATGCGCCAGTTGGCGCCGGCCAGGGCGCCGACCACGAACAGCACGGCCGCGCAGGCCAGTACCTGTGCCGAGCCCCAGCCGAAGATCGGCCCGCGCAGGCTCCACAGGCGCTTGGGCTCCAGTTCGAGGCCGACCAGGAACAGCATCAGCACCACGCCGAATTCCGCGAAGTGCAGGATGTCCTCGACGTTGGTCACCAGCCCCAGCCCCCACGGGCCAATGGCGATGCCTGCGGCAAGGTAACCAATGATCGAACCCAGTCCGAGGGCCTTCGACAGCGGCACCACCAGCACCGCGGCACTGAGATAGATCAGGGAGTTGACGAGCCAGGCCGGCATGTGTTCCATCGTCAGGCCTCTTCGTGGCCGACCGGCCTGTCGATTTCGGGCACCGCGCAACTCTCGCAAGAGGCGAGGTCGTCCATCTCCGGCCAGTTCGGATAGGTGCGGAGTCGATCCTTGAAGACGTCCACGTGCGCAGCCACCTCGGACGAATGGGCGCTGCGGGCGCCGTGAAACAGCAGCGGCGGCAGGAAGCGCATGCCGCATAGCGCTGCGGTCTGCTCGTACGGCGGCAGGAAGGCGTCGAAGAAATAGCGGTTGTAGCTTTGCGGGTGATAGCTCTTTTCAGGGCCGCCGGTGGTCGCGACCAACCATAAGTCCTTGCCTTCCAGCTTGCTGCCGCCCTTGCCGTAGGCCCAGCCGTAGCTGAACACGTCATCAATCCAGAGCTTCTGCAGCGCCGGCATCGAATACCACTGGATGGGGTGCAGCAATACCAGCACATCGGCGCGCGCCAGCCGAGCCTGCTCGGTCTTCACGTCGATCGCATAGTCGGGGTAGCTGTTGTAGAGGTCGTTGACCTCGACGCCGGGTACCTCTCGTGCCGCCTTCAGCAACTGGAGGTTGATGCGGGAATCGCGCCAGCGCGGGTGCGCGGCAATCAGGTAGATGCGGGGGGCGCTTTCCGTGCTTGTTGTTGTCGGCATGCCGCGAACATATCGCACTCCGTGGGCGGCTACCATGGCGCCTGTCTTCAGCCTCGAGGAGCCTCAGATGCCGGTGGTCCTGGTCGCCAATCCCAAGGGCGGGGTGGGTAAATCCACGCTCGCAACGAACATTGCGGGCTATTTCGCCAGCGCTGGCCATCCGGTGATGCTGGGTGATACCGATCGCCAGCAGTCCTCGAAACTCTGGCTCGGCCTGCGCCCGCCGCAGGCGCGCGAGATCAGGACCTGGGAGGCGACCGAGGACGGCGAGGTCGTTCGCCCGCCGCGCGGCACCACGCACGCCGTCATCGACACGCCGGCCGGCCTGCACGGTTCGCGCTTCAAGGACGTCGTGGCGCTGGCCGACAAGGTGCTGGTGCCGCTGCAGCCCAGCATCTTCGACATCTACGCGACCCGCGATTTCCTGGACCGTCTGCTGTCGCACCGCCGCGTCGAAAAAACGCATGTGGCGCTGGTCGGTATGCGAGTGGACGCGCGCACGCTGGCGGCCGATCGGCTGCGCGAATTCGTCGCCGGACTCGATGTGACCGTGCTCGGCGAGCTTCGGGATACCCAGAACTACGTGCAACTCGCGGCCCGCGGGCTGACGCTGTTCGACATCGCACCGGGTCGCGTGCAGCGCGATCTGGAGCAATGGGTGCCGATCTGCCGCTGGCTGGACGCCTGAGCCCTCGCTCGTGGTTTTCCCTGAATGCGCATGTCGCAGCGTGGACAGGTACAGCCGGATCGGACCGCTAAAGTGAACCGCATGAAAAAGACCTTCCAGACCCTCGAAGATCTCGCCGCATGCGTCGGCCAGGAAGTCGCCGTGAGCGACTGGATCACCATCACCCAGGAGCAGGTCAACCTGTTCGCCGAGGCCACGGGGGACCACCAGTGGATTCACGTGGATGTCGAGCGGGCCAAGGCCGGACCATTCGGCGGCCCCATCGCCCACGGCTTCCTGACCCTGTCGCTGCTGCCGCGCATCTACGAGACCGCCTTCAGCGTGATCGAGTCGCGCATGGGGGTCAACTACGGGCTAAACCGGGTTCGATTCATGTCGCCAGTGCCCGTGGGCGGCCGCGTACGTGGTCGCATGAAGCTCCTGACGTCGGAGCCGATTGCCAACGATGGTTTGCAGATGACGTGGGAAACCACCATCGAACTCGAAGGCTCTCCAAAGCCGGCCTGCGTGGCTGAGTCGGTCGTCCGCAGGTATAAGTAGCTCGCCCCCAGGTTGGCTCACTTCGTGTAGCCGCCCACCCCCTACCGGGGGCACCACCGGCGGCCCGGCAAAGCCGGTTCCGCGGTGGTTGCCGAAGGGGAGCGGGCTGCGCCGCTCCTCTCTCTCTATTTGAAGTTGTTTTGGCGCCAGGCCTCGAAGACGGTGACTGCGACTGCGTTTGAGAGGTTGAGGCTGCGTTGGCCTTCGCGCATTGGGAGTCGCAAGCGTTGCAGTTCGGGGAACTGCTCGCGTAGCGCTGGCGCCAGGCCGCGCGTTTCCGAGCCGAAGACGAGCCAGTCACCGGGGCGGAAGGCGACGTCGTGAACTTGCCGCGTTCCGCGCGTCGTGAGAGCGAATATCCGGTCTGACGGGGGGCGTTCGACGTCGAGCAGTGCCTCCCAACCCGGGTGTCTCCGGACCTCGGCATATTCGTGATAGTCCAGGCCGGCGCGGCGCAGCAACTTGTCGTCCATCGAGAAGCCGAGCGGTTCGACGAGATGCAGGGTGCAGCCCGTGTTGGCCGCCAGCCGGATCACGTTGCCGGTATTTGGCGGAATTTCGGGCTCGACGAGGACGATGTGAAACATGGTGGGATTGTCCGCGGCGTTTCAGGCCGGCACCTCCGTGCGCGCGAACACGACCGCGGTGATGTGGGATGCCCCGCCCGAGCGCAGGACCTGGGCTGCGGCGAAGAGGGAGGCACCGGTGGTCATCACGTCGTCGACCAGCACGACGCGCCGGTTGCGAACGGCCGTCGGTCTGAGCGGCTCCAGGGCGAATGCGCCGCGCAAGTTGATCAGTCGCTCCGCGCGGGTCAGGCCGCTTTGGGCAGGTGTTTCGCGCGTTCGAAGGAGAAGGTTGGGGTCGGTGGTCTGCGGTGCCAATCGCCGTGCGAGTTCATGGGCCTGATTGAAGCCCCTCTCGCGCAGACGGGCGGGCGCCAAGGGCATCGGCAGTACGAGATCGGCACCTTCGAGCGCCGGCTCGACCCAGGGCGCGCTTCGCAGCAATGTTGCCAGCGGTTCTGCCAACCCGGCCTCGCCGCGAAACTTGAATTCTGCAATGCACGCCGGCCAGGGCCACGCATAGGCACAGGCCACAAGGCAGGCATCGAGCGAAGGCGGATTGCGCAGGCAGTCGCCACACCGGTCGACGCCTGGCGGTACCGACAAGGCGCAAGTTGCGCAGCGCTGCGTGGGCGGAGCGAAGCGAGCCACGCACGCGTCGCACACGGGGCGGGCGGGCCATGTGCGACACACGAAGCACTGGCTCGGCAGGCGCGCCGCGATCGATGAGAAAGCCCTTTCGGTCCAGCTTTTGAACATCCCTCAATATACTGAGTGGCCCATGCTTCCCGACTCTCCCCAGCGACCGCCGACCATCGATGCCACGGCGGCCGCCCGCTGGAGCCGCCTCGCGGAGCCAGCCGGTTCTCCTTGGCTGCATGAGGAAATCGGTCGACGGATGGAAGATCGGCTCCAGTGGATCAAGGCAACTCCGCGCCGATGGGCCGACTGGTCGCCACTTCGGGGAGGGCTGGAGGCTCACGCGTTGGTCGCCCGCCGCTATCGGGACGCCGTGCCTTATGTCATCGAAACCGAGCCATCGCTCGTCGGACCGACCGGCAAGGCGCTCGCCGCGCCCTGGTGGACCGCACGTCGCTGGCAGGTAGCGCAGCCGACCTTCGACGCGCCTCCCGAAGACGGCGTGGACTTGTTATGGGCCAACATGGCCCTGCACATGGCCGCCGATCCGGGCGCATTGATCAATCAGTGGCATCGACTGGTCGCGACCGACGGCTTCCTGATGTTCTCGTGCTTTGGCCCCGACACGTTGTTCGAACTGCGTGCACTTCACCAGCGCCTGGGGTGGCCGCCCGCGAGCCACGAGTTCGCCGACATGCACGATTGGGGCGACATGCTCGTCGGCGCCGGTTTTGCCGAGCCTGTGATGGACATGGAGCGAATCGTCCTGACCTGGCCCAATGCCGACGCGGCCCTCACCGAACTCCGCACTCTCGGCCGAAACCTCCATCCAGGGCGATTTGCGGCGTTACGAGGCAAAGCCTGGCGCCAGGCATTCGGCCGCGCACTACCGGAGTTGGCGCCGTCGGCAGATGGGGGAGGGCGCATCGCACTGACCTTCGAAATCATCTACGGCCATGCGTTCAAACCGGCGCCGCGGGTCGCCTTGTCGGCGGAAAGCGCCGTTTCCCTCCGCGAGATGCGCTCGATGCTTCAGCGCGGTCGCCCAGGCGCATGAGAGCGCGCTGGTTCACCCGCTACAATCCGGCGCTGCGTGAACTCCCGGGTATTGTCCCGTGATCGAGGCCTGTCGAACATGGGTTTGACAGCGATCGACGCACCGATTTGCTGAACTCGCCCGTGTCGAATTCCGTGTTTCGTTTTGCCACTGTTTCAGGCCAAAGCATCCATTGGTTCCTGAAGCGCAATTGCTCGGTCACGCCGAGCCAGCTTGGCTGGCTCTACGCGTCGCTCTGCGTGGTATCACTTGGCATCGGAACCGTTTTCTGGCTGAACGGCGCACGGCTCGTGTTGCCGTTTGCCTGGCTCGAACTTGCCGCGGTGGGTTTCGCGTTCGTCCTCTATGCGCGGCATGCGACCGACGGCGAAAAGATCGCCCTGCAGGGCGGCCGGTTGGTGGTCGAGCTCGAAAACGGTGGGCACTACGAGCGTACGGAATTCTTGCCGCACCAGGTGCGGGTCGAGCCACAGGACAGCGACCGGTCGCTGATCGAGGTCTCGGGTCAGGGTCGTTCGGTCAGGGTGGGGCGGTATGTGCGCCCGGAGTTGCGCGCGGCGTTGGCGCGCGAAATTCGCATGGCATTGCGCAGTGCCTGAGGAAGGCATGTGCAGTGTTTCACCGTGGGGACCGGTGGGGTTAACTGGAAAATGAAAAAGTGAACACGATGAAGAGCATTTGGCGCAACAAGATCTGGCCGGCGAATTTGCTGCTGGCGGCCGGCGCGGCTTTCAGCGGCGCGGCGCATGCAGTCAATGACCTGCCCGGCGGACCGTCCGTGCGTCAGCTGAATCTCCCGGTGGGTGTCACCAAGATTTCGCAAGAACAGCATTTCCTGCACACGGTGATGATGATCTTGTGCACCGTGATCTTCGTGGCGGTGTTCGCTGTCATGTTCTATTCCATCTGGAAGCACCGCAAGTCGGTCGGCCACAAGGCGGCCAACTTCCATGAGTCCGTGGTGGTCGAAGTCATCTGGACCATCGTTCCCTTCGTCATCGTCATCCTGATGGCACTGCCGGCGACCCGCGTGCTCGTCGCCCAGAAGGACACCACCAACTCCGACCTCACCATCAAGGTCACCGGCTACCAGTGGAAGTGGGGTTACGACTACCTCAAGGGCGAAGGCGAGGGCCTGTCGTTCATTTCCACCCTCGACGCCTCGCACCGCGCCATGTCCGATGCAGGCGCCCACGGCGACATCCCCGACAACTACCTTCTCAAGGTCGACAACCCCCTCGTCGTCCCGGTCGACACCAAAATCCGCATCATCACCACCGCGAATGACGTGATCCACGCCTTTGCGGTGCCGCAGTTCGGCGTCAAGCAGGATGCAATCCCGGGCTTCGTCCGCGACACCTGGTTCCGCGCCGAAAAGGTGGGTGACTATTACGGCCAATGCCAGGAGCTCTGCGGCAAGGAACACGCTTTCATGCCCATCCACGTCAAGGTGATGGCGGCTGCCGACTACACCGCCTGGGTGGACGGCAAGCGCAAGGAAGCCGCCGCCAAGCAGGACGACCCGGGCAAGGTCTGGACGCTGCCTGAAATCCTGGCGCGTGGCGAAAAGGTCTACGCGGCCAACTGCGCGGCCTGTCACCAGGCCAATGGCAAGGGTGCGGGGCCGGTCAAGCCGCTCGACGGCTCGGCAACCGTGCTCAATGCGGACCACAAGCTGCAACTCCACGTGGTGCTCAACGGCCAGAACAATGGCGCGATGCCCTCATGGAAACAACTCAGCGACACTGACATCGCTGCCGTGGTGACCTTCACGAAGAACAGCTGGTCGAACAAGACGGGCCAACTGGTGCAGCCGGCTGAAGTGCTGGCCGAGCGCGGCAAGTAAGCCGCAGGCTCCACGACGAAGAGTTAGCAAGGAATACCAAGATGAGCGCAGTCCTCGACCCCCACGCCCACGGCCACGGCGACCATGCCCACGACGATCACAACCACGCGCCGAGCGGTTGGCGCCGCTGGGTGTTTGCGACCAACCACAAGGACATCGGCACGCTGTACCTGTTGTTCTCCTTCACGATGCTGATGGTCGGCGGCGTGCTGGCCCTGATGATTCGCGCCGAGCTGTTCAAGCCTGGCCTGCAACTGGTCAACCCCGAGCTGTTCAATCAGTTCACGACCATGCACGGCCTGATCATGGTGTTCGGCGCGATCATGCCGGCTTTCGTGGGCTTCGCGAACTGGATGATCCCGCTGCAGATCGGCGCATCCGACATGGCGTTCGCGCGCATGAACAACTTCAGCTTCTGGTTGCTGATCCCGGCGGCGCTGATGCTGGTGGGCTCATTCTTCATGCCCGGCGGCGCACCCGCAGCGGGCTGGACGCTCTATGCGCCGCTCACTCTGCAGATGGGTCCTTCGATGGACGCCGGCATCTTCGCGATGCACATCATGGGCGCTTCGTCGATCATGGGCTCGATCAACATCATCGTGACCATCCTCAACATGCGTGCCCCCGGCATGACGCTGATGAAGATGCCGATGTTCTGCTGGACCTGGCTCATTACCGCCTACCTGCTGATCGCCGTGATGCCCGTGCTCGCCGGCGCCATCACCATGACGCTGACCGACCGCCATTTCGGCACCAGCTTTTTCAACCCCGCCGGTGGCGGCGACCCGGTGATGTACCAGCACATCTTCTGGTTCTTCGGCCACCCCGAGGTCTACATCATGATCTTGCCGGCCTTCGGCATCGTCAGCCAGATCGTTCCGACCTTCTCGCGCAAGAAGCTCTTCGGCTATGCCTCCATGGTGTATGCCACGTCGTCGATCGCCATCCTGTCGTTCATCGTGTGGGCACACCACATGTTCACGACCGGCATGCCGCTCACCGGCCAGCTGTTCTTCATGTACGCGACCATGCTGATCGCCGTGCCGACGGCCGTGAAGATCTTCAACTGGATCGCAACGATGTGGCAGGGCTCGATGACCTTCGAGACGCCGATGTTGTTCGCCGTGGGCTTTATCTTCGTGTTCACGATGGGCGGCTTCACCGGCCTGATCCTCGCGGTTGCGCCGATCGATACGCAGTTGCAGGACACCTATTACGTGGTGGCCCACTTCCACTATGTGCTGGTGGCTGGTTCGCTGTACGCGATGTTCGCCGGCTACTACTACTGGTCGCCGAAATGGACAGGCGTGATGTACAACGAAACGCGCGGCAAGGTTCACTTCTGGTGGTCGCTGATCTCTTTCAACGTCGCCTTCTTCCCAATGCACTTCCTGGGTTTGGCCGGCATGCCGCGTCGCTACGCCGACTATCCGATGCAGTTCGCCGACTTCAACGCCGTGGCCAGCGTCGGCGCATTCGCCTTCGGATTCGCGCAGGTCTATTTCTTCGTCTTCATCGTGCTGCCCACCATGCTCGGCAAGGGTGAGAAGGCGCCGCAGAAGCCATGGGAAGCTGCCGAAGGACTGGAATGGGAAGTGCCTTCGCCCGCACCGTTCCACACCTTCGAAAACCCGCCCAAGCTGGACGCGACTGCCACCAAGGTGATCGGCTGAAATGCCGCGCGTCATGACACCTGAACAAAAGAGGAGCAACCGCCGCATGGGGCTCACGCTGGCCTCCATCGCGCTGCTGTTCTTCATCGGTTTCATCATCCGCATGGCCTGGATCGGCCACTAGGCGGGACGATGGCCATCGGTCAACGCATCCGTCGCGAAAACGTCCGAATGGTCGGCAAGCTGGCCGTCGTGGCGGCCGGCATGTTCGGCTTCGGCTATGCGCTGGTACCGGTCTATCGGGCCATCTGCGAGATGACCGGCATCAATATCCTGGCGCTCTCGGAGCTCGAAGTCCCCGGCGGGGCGTCGGGCGGCAAGAGCGTCCGTGTGCCTGACAACACGCAGGTGGACATGAGTCGCACGATCACCGTGGAGTTCGATGCGAACGTTCGCGGTCTGTGGGACTTCAAGCCCGCGCAGAACTCGATGCAAGTGCATCCCGGCGAGCTCCACACCGTGATGTACGAGTTCCAGAACGTACAGAATCGCCGGATGTCCGCGCAGGCCATCCCGAGCTACGCGCCCCAGCAGGCGGCACCGTACTTCAACAAGCTGCAATGCTTCTGCTTCAACCAGTACACGCTGGATCCGGGCGAGAAGAAGGAGTGGCCTGTCGCGTTTGTGATCGACCCCAAGATCTCCAAGGACGTCAAGACGATCACGCTGTCGTACACCTTCTTCGAGGTCGGCGGCAAGACGCCGGCAGCGCCTGTCGCTGCCAACGCCGCCGCCGGACCGACGACGGAGCCACGCTCATGACCGCACCCGCTGCACCGCGCAAGGGATCGCTGTGGCGAACGATCAGGGCTGTTGGCTGGTCGTTTTTCGGCGTGCGCAAGAACAGCGGGTTTCAGGATGACGTCACGAAGCTCAACCCATTGCACATCATTGTGGTTGCGCTCGTTGCCGTGGCCCTTTTTGTCTGCGCCCTGATCCTGTTCGTGCGCTGGGTCGCCGCATCCTGAAGAAAACACCCACAGAATCTGAACCGAGAGAAGAAAGCCAGGACCTGATATGAGTTCAACCACGCAAGGCACCACGCCCTACTACTTCGTGCCCGGGCCCTCTGCCTACCCGGTCATGGCCGCGACGGGCCTGCTCTTCGTCATTCTGGGAGCAGCCCAGTGGATCAACGGTCATCAATGGGGCGCGTGGTCGCTCTTGTTGGGCATGATCACATGGCTCGGCACGCTGTTCGTGTGGTTCCGGACGGCGATTGGCGAGAGCGAGAGCGGCAAGTATGGCTACAAGGTCGACCTCTCCTTCCGCTGGAGCATGAGCTGGTTCATCTTCTCGGAGGTGATGTTCTTCGGCGCCTTCTTCACCGCGCTATGGTGGGCGCGCACCCATGCGCTGCCTGCGCTTGGCAGCCTCGACAACGCCATCCTGTGGCCGGACTTCAAGGCGGTATGGCCGACCGTGGCCGCCGGTGTGACCGGATCGCCGGCCGACATTGTCGAACCGTTCCAGACGGTCGGGCCGTTCTGGCTGCCGACCATCAATACGGCATTGCTGCTGAGTTCCGGCGTAACGCTCACGATTGCCCACCACGCCCTGCGTGCCGGTCATCGCGCGCAAACCGTCCGGTTCATGTGGCTGACCGTGTTGCTCGGACTGACCTTCCTGTGCGTTCAGGGCTACGAGTATCATCATCTGTACACCGAGCTGAACCTCAAGCTCAGCTCTGGCACGTACGGCTCGACCTTCTTCATGCTGACCGGCTTCCACGGGCTGCACGTGTTCATCGGCATGCTGATGCTGCTGTTCATCACGCTGCGCATTCGTGCGGGGCACTTCACACCTGAGCGCCACTTCGGTTTCGAGGGCGCAGCCTGGTACTGGCACTTCGTCGACGTTGTGTGGCTCGGCCTGTACATCACGGTCTACTGGCTTTGAATACGAACGACGGCACAAGAAAAAAGCGCCGCAAGGCGCTTTTTTCATGGTTCTACGAAAACGAGCAGCAGCTACTTGCCGACCGGAAGGCCCCCTGGCTGGATGTAGCCCAGTTTCCAGGCCACCAGGATGCAAAGGAACAAAACAACCGACAGCGCAATCCGAACGGTCAGCGCGCGCGCCATGCCACCACTTTTGGCGCGGCCATTGCGCCCGTCCCTCAGCATGAAGAACAGCGCGAATCCGAGGCTCGCCAAGATGCCCGCAAAGGCGAGGGCGACAAAGTATTTCATGACCCACATTATCGGCCGCAGAGGCCGCCTCATGGTTTGAACACAGATATCTTGGCCGTCGGACGTCGCACGCGTGGCGGCCGCTTCTGGCTGATCACCGCCATCGCCGTGATCACCATTGCCGGCACCGTTTCGCTGGGCCGTTGGCAGCTCTCGCGCGCTGCGCAAAAAGAGGCCATCCAGGCGGAAATCGATACGCAAAAGGGCCTTCCGCCGCTTGATCAACAAGCCTTTCTTGCACTGGAAAGCGCTTCGTCCACGCTCCATCGCCCAGTCCGCTTGCGGGGGCTCTGGCTGACACCGCACACCGTCTATCTCGACAATCGGCAGATGCATGGTGTGCCCGGCTTTTACGTGCTGACGCCGTTTGCGATCGAGGGCACCAATCAGACGGTCATGATCCAACGTGGCTGGATCCAGCGCAATTTCACCGACAGGACCCACTTGGAGCCGGTCGAGACGCCCCCCGGGCTGGTCGAAGTGACGGGAAGAATTGCCCCACCGCCGTCGCGTTTGCTGGACTTGGGCAAGGCCGAACAAGGGACGTCAACGCCTGGTGCCGCGGGGTCTTCGCCCATCCGGCAGAATCTCGACCTTGAAGCGTATCGGGCCGAGACCGGTCTACCTCTGCGGACCGATGTCTCGCTGCAGCAGACCGGTGAGACTTCCGAGGGTCTGCAGCGCGACTGGCCGGCTCCCGCACTCGGTGTTGAAAAACACTACGGCTATGCGTTCCAGTGGTTCGGGTTGTCGGCCCTCGTCGTATTTCTCTATGTCTGGTTCCAACTCATCGCCCCCTACCGCCGCGCACGTCTTGCAAGCCGCCGCTGACGAGCCGCTCGGCCTGACGGTCCATTCCATGCCGTCGCCGCGGCAGGCGCTTGCAGGAGCCGAAGGGCGCCGGACGGCGCTCGGCCGCTGGAAGATGATCATCGTCCTGCTGTGCTGCGCGGCGCCGGTGATTGCCTCTTACTTCACCTATTACGTCATTCGGCCGGAAGGCCGGAGCGTCTATGGCGAGTTGGCGGAGCCGCAGCGTCCGGTACCGAACATCGCGGGCACGTCGCCCGATGGTGCGAAGGTCATGCTCCCGGCACTCAAGGGCCAGTGGCTGCTGGTCGCTGTTGCCGATGCGGCATGCGACTCGCTCTGCGAGCAGCAGCTCTATCTGCAACGCCAGCTTCGCGAAAGTCTCGGCCGCGAAAAGGAACGCGTGGACCGCGTTTGGTTCGTCAGCGATGCGGCGCCGATCCCGGCGCGCCTCGAGGCGGCCTTGCGTGGGGCGACGGTTGTCCGCGTGCCGCCAGACCAGCTCGCGCAGTGGCTCGCGCCCAGCGCTGGCCACGCGCTGGCGGATCATCTCTACGTCGTCGACCCAATGGGCAACTGGATGATGCGTTTCCCCGCGCGCATGGATACCGCCGGTGCCGGCCGCGCCAAGCGCGATCTCGACAGGTTATTGCGCGCCTCCGCCTCCTGGGACGAGCCGGGGCGCTGAGTCAACCATGGATACGACCTCGCTCTACGACCTCACTCCCATCGCCTGGCTCATGGCGTTCGGTGTGCTGCTCGCTCTCGGGCCGCTGATCTGGGTTTGGCGGCGCAACGCCGGTGCGGGCCCGGCACGGCGACTGCACGCGCTGACCGTGCTCACGCTGTTCCTGACATTCGACCTCACCCTGTTTGGTGCCTTCACGCGTCTCACCGATTCCGGCCTCGGCTGTCCCGACTGGCCGGGCTGCTACGGAAACGCCAGCCCCGTCGGTGCTCGTCACGACATCGCGATGGCACAGGCAGCGCAACCGACGGGGCCGGTCACGCACAGCAAGGCATGGGTCGAGATGGTCCATCGGTATCTCGCCACTGGCGTCGGAGTCCTCATCCTTGCGCTGGCCATTGCGACCTGGGTCGCGCGGCGGCGCCAGCGCCTGTCCGGTCATGCCGGCGCTCGGCCTTTGAGCCCGTGGTGGCCCGCGGCCACGCTGGTGTGGGTTTGCCTGCAAGGCGCGTTCGGTGCCATGACCGTCACGTGGAAGCTCTTTCCCGCGATCGTCACGCTTCATCTGTTGGGTGCGGTCGTCCTGTTGGCGTTGCTTTGCATCCAGGCCGTGCGCTATCAGCAAGATGCAATGGAGCGCTTGCCCACACCGGTGCCCTCGTCCTTGCGTAACCTGCTGATCGCGACGACCGCACTGCTGGTCCTGCAGATTGCGCTCGGCGGTTGGGTCAGCACCAACTATGCAGTGCTGGCGTGTACTCAGTTCCCGACATGCCAGAACAGCTGGTGGCCACCCATGAATTTTGCGCAGGGCTTCCAGCTATGGCGCCATCTGGGCGAAACCGCTGATGGCGTTCCGATCGACTTTGCGGCGCTGACAGCGATCCACTATGCGCACCGCTTGATGGCCTACGTCGTCTTCATCGCCATTGCCGGGCTTGCCTGGTCTCTGCATCGCGTGAGGGCCCTGCGGCCGCAGGGCCGCTGGTTGGCGGGGCTCGCGCTGCTCCAGCTTGCGACTGGCTTGGGCAACGTGCTTCTCGGGTGGCCGCTCGTCGCGGCCGTCCTGCACACGGGCGGCGCCGCGGCACTTGCTGTTGTTCTGACCTGGACCTTGTGTGAAAGCCGGCGCGAACGCGTGCTGGCGCCCGCCGGCGCCGGTGCGCGCGGCGAACGAATGGAGGTCGCATGAGCGACGCGCCGGGCCGCCCCAAGCAAGCTCGCACCGCAGTGCGGAGCACGGAGGTTACTCGATGAGCGCACCGGCTTCCTTGCACGGTCCGACGACCGTCAGTGTGCTGCGCCAGTTCTACGCGCTGACCAAGCCCCGCGTCGTCCAGCTGATCGTCTTCTGTGCGCTGATCGGCATGGTGCTCGCGGTGCCGGGCGTCCCGGGCCTTGCTGAATTGCAGCAGGGTGCGCTGGCGTGCATTGGCATCTGGCTGGTCGCGGGCGCTGCGGCGGCATTCAACTGCCTGGTCGAAAAGGGTATCGACGCAAAGATGAAGCGAACCGCGTGGCGCCCGACGGCGCGAGGCGAACTGAGCGACCGGCAGGCGTTGCTCTTTTCGGCCGCACTGTGCGCCGCTGGCTCGGCGCTTCTATGGTTTGCCGTCAATCCGTTGACGATGTGGCTTACCTTTGCGACCTTTGTCGGCTATGCGGTGGTCTACACCGTGATCCTCAAGCCCCTGACGCCCCAGAATATCGTGATCGGCGGCGCTTCAGGCGCGATGCCGCCCGTGCTGGGATGGGCCGCGATGACCGGCGAAGTGAGCCCGGAGGCGCTGATCCTCTTCCTCATCATCTTCCTGTGGACGCCGCCGCACTTCTGGGCCCTGGCGCTCTATCGGGTCGAGGACTATCGCAAGGCGGGCCTGCCGATGTTGCCGGTGACGCACGGGAACGAATTCACGCGGCTGCAGGTCTTGCTCTACACCTTTATTCTTTTTGCGGCCTGCTTGATGCCCTTCATCTATGGCATGAGCGGCTGGCTCTATCTGGTGGTTGCCTTCGGCGTCAGCATCGGCTTCACCGGGCACGCCTTCGCACTGTGGCGAAACTACTCCGATGCGCTCGCGCGCAAGACCTTTCGCTTTTCGTTGATTCACCTGAGCGTGCTGTTCGCTGCGCTGCTCGTCGACCACTATCTCCGATGACCCAATCCATCAGCAAGCGTCAGGCTCTCGGCAGAATCGCCATGGTGGCGGCCACCTTTGGCGTTGCCGCCATCGCGGGCATCAACCTCACGGCCTGCACCGAAGCGAAGCCGACCTTCAATGCGGTCGATATCACCGGCGCGGACTTCGCCAAGGACTTCTCGCTGACCGACGCCAATGGACGCGTGCGAACGATGGCGGATTTCAAGGGCAAGGTGGTCGTGCTCTTCTTCGGCTATGCGCAGTGCCCGGATGTCTGCCCGACGACCATGACGGAAATGGCGCAGGTCAAACAGCAACTGGGCAGCGACGGCGACAAGCTGCAGGTGCTGTTCGTCACGGTGGACCCGGAGCGTGACACGCCGGACGTCATGAAGGCCTACATGGGGGCATTCGATCCCTCGTTCGTTGCGCTGATTCCGACGCCCGAGCAACTCCCGCCCCTCGCAAAGGACTACAAGGTCTACTACAAGAAGGTCGAAGGCAAGACGCCTACCAGCTATTCAATGGACCATTCGGCTGCCAGCTTCGTCTACGACCCGCAAGGTCGCCTGAGGCTTTATGCGCGCTATGGCGCGGGAGTTCCAGCGATGGTGTCTGACATCAAGGCACTGCTCAAGTCCTGAGTTCGGCGCCGTGGCCAGCGTCGATCATCTCAGGCAGCGCAAAGGCGCCTTTCGCATCGCCCTGATGCATCGCCTTGTTGGAGCCGCTGCGATCAGATCCCAGTCGGTACGTCCAGAACTCGGTCGCAAACTGGCTCAATGATGCAAGCCGGACGCAGCCCGCTTGGGCCGAGGAGACTTGCGCGCGCTGGCGTGCGGAAAGCGATGTTCCGGAGACGCACTACATCGTGCGCCGCGCCCTGCGGACGCTGTCGAAGCAGGCGCCCGAGTCAGCTTAGCCCGGAAATTTCACCAGTAGAGGGTCGGCAGCCTCGTGCCGGAGCGCGTTGACATTGGTATCTGACGCCAATTTCAACCGAGGACTGCCGATGCCAAAGTGTACCGATGGGACGATGGATTTGGGGCGCCTGGGGCGCCGCGTCAT